>DASTHP010000307.1:0-6016 GCA_035718125.1 Burkholderiales bacterium
CGGTGCTGCTGCGGCTGCAGCGCGGCGCCTCGACCGAGGCGGCGGTCGAGGCGCTCGACCAGCTGCTCGAGCCCTACGGCGGCTTCGGCGCGGTGGGGCGCGCCGACCAGGTGTCCGACAAGATCCTGTCGCAGGAGATCAGCCAGCAGAAGATCTTCGGCACCGTGCTGCCGGCGATCTTCCTGCTGGTGGCCGCCTTCATCCTCAACGTGGTGCTGCACCGGCAGGTGAACGCGCAGCGCGCGGAGATCGCGGCGCTCAAGGCGCTGGGCTATCCCGATCGCGCGATCGCCGCGCATTTCCTCAAGTTCGCCTCCGTCATCGTGCTGATCGGCGCGGCGCTCGGCGTGTGGCTCGGCAACTGGCTCGGCCACGCCATGACCGGGTTGTACACCGACGTCTTCCATTTTCCCGAGTTCCACTACCGGCTCGAGCCCTGGCTCGTGCTCTCCGGCGCAGGCGCCGCGCTGCTCGCGGCCTTCGGCGGCGCGCTCGCTGCGATACGGGGCGTGGTGAGCCTGCACGCCGCCGAGGCGCTGCGCCCGCCCGCCCCCGCTGCATTCCGGCCGCTGCTCATCGAGCGCCTCGGCTACGCGGACGCGCTCACCCCTGCGCAGCGCATGATCATGCGCAACCTGGAGAGAAAGCCCCTGCGCGCCGCGATCACGGTCGCCGGCATCGCCGGCTCGGTGGCGATCCTCATCGCCGGCACGTTCTGGGGCGATGCCATCGAATGGTTCATGGACGTGCAGTTCAACCAGGTGCAGCGCTCGCAGGTCAACGTCGGCTTCGCAGAGGCCGTGTCGCGCGACGCGCTCTGGGAGCTCGCGCGCCTGCCCGGCGTGAAGCAGGCCGAGGTCATGCGCTCGATCCCGGTGCGCCTGCGCGCCGGCCACCGCAGCTACCGCACGGCGATCAATGGCGTCACGGACGGGGCGCAGCTGCAGCGCATCCTCGACGCTACGCTCCGCGAGTCCAAGCCCTTGCCCGGCGGCGTGCTGCTCACCACGCGCCTGGCGGACCGGCTCGGTGTCGCGCCGGGCGACGAGGTCCTCGCCGAGCTGCTCGAGGGAAAGCGCATCAAGGCGCGCGTGCGCGTCAGCGGCACGGTGCGCGAGCTCGCCGGCATGAACGCCTGGATGCGCCTGGAGGACCTGAATCGCCTCGCCCGCGAGGGCGCCATGGTCTCGAGCGCCGGCCTGCTGGTGGACCGCGCGGACGAGGCGCGGCTGCTGGAGCGCCTCAAGCAGATCCCCGCCGCCGCGGTGGTCATCGTCAACCGCACGCTGGTGGACACCTTCCGCGAGACCAGCGCGCGCAACGTCCTGTTCTTCACCGCGGTCCTCTCGGCCTTTGCCGCCACCATCGCGGTGGGCGTGGTGTACAACAACGCGCGCATCCAGCTCGCCGAGCGCGCCTGGGAGCTGGCGAGCCTGCGGGTGCTCGGCTTCACGCGCGCCGAGGTCTCGGTGCTGCTGCTGGGCGAGCTCGCCCTGGAGATCGCCGCCGCCATCCCGCTCGGCTTCCTCGCCGGCTTCTGGCTGGCAGCGCTGCTGCTCGCGCTCATGCCGCACGAGATGATCGAGTTTCCGCTGATCATCGACGCGCCCACCTACCTCTACGCCGGGGCCGTGGTGGTCGCGGCCGGGGTGGTGAGCGCCCTCATCGTGCGCAATCGCATAGATAATCTCGACCTGGTCGGAGTGCTGAAGACACGCGAATGAGAACCCGCAACAAGATCGCCCTCGCCGTGGCCGTGCTGGCCGTGGCGGCGCTCGCCGCCTGGGCGCTGCGCCCGCAGCCGGTCGCGGTCGAGGCCGCCGAGGTGGTGCGCGGCCCCTTCGAGCAAACCGTCATCGACGACGGCAAGACGCGCGTGCGCGACCGTTACGTCATCTCGGCGCCGCTCGCCGGGCGCGTCGAGCGCATCACGCTGGACGCCGGCGACACCGTGCGCCACGGCCAGGTGGTGGCGCTGCTCACGCCCACCGCGCCCGCGTTCCTCGATGCGCGCACCGAGCGCGAGCTGCGCGAGCGCATCGGCTCGGCGGAAGCGCAGGCCGCGCGCGCGCGCGCCGAGACGCAGAAGGTGCTCGCGCAGCGCGACCAGGCGCGCGCCGATGTCGCGCGCCAGGCCAAGCTTGCCGAGAGCGGCTTCGTCTCGGCCACCGCGCGCGAGCAGGCCGAGCTCGCGCTGCGCACCGCCGAGCGCTCGGTGGACGCCGCGCGCTTCGCCGAGGAGGCCGCGCGCCACGACCTGGCGCAGGCACGCGCCGCGCTGGTGCGCTACAAGAGCGGCACACCGGGTCCGAAGTGGGAGGTGACCTCGCCGGTGACCGGGTCGGTGCTCAAGGTCGTGCAAAAGAGCGAGGGCGCGGTCGCGCTCGGCACGCCGCTGCTGGAGGTCGCCGACGCGCGCAGCCTCGAGGCAGTGGTGGACGTCCTCTCGCAGGAGGCCGTGGCGATCCGCCCGGGCATGGCCGCGCGCATGGAGGTCGGCATCGGCGTGCCGCCGCTGCGCGCGCTGGTGCGCCTGGTGGAGCCTGCCGCCTTCACCAAGGTCTCGGCGCTCGGCGTCGAGGAGCAGCGCGTGAACGTGGTGCTCGACTTCGACGGGCCGCTCGACCAGGTATGGACGATCGGCGACGGCTTCCGCGTCGAGGCGCACATCATCACCCATCGCGTCGAGGACGCGGTCAAGGTGCCGGTGGGCGCCCTGTTCCGCGAAGGCGAAGGCTGGTCGGTGTTCGTCGCCGACGGCGAGCGCGCGGTGAAGCGCAGCGTCAAGGCGCCGCGGCGCAACGGCGCCGAAGCGCTGGTCGAAGACGGCCTCCAGCCCGGCGAGCGGGTGGTGGTCTACCCGTCGGACGCCTTGCGCGACGGCTCCAGGCTCGAGGTGGTGCGCTCGCCGCGCAGGTAGATCACGTAGTACACCAGCGCCACCAGGATGCTGCCGCCGACGAGGTTGCCGGCGATCACCGGCACGAGGTTGCGCCACAGCCAGGCGAACTCCACCGGCTGGCCGGCGCCGGCCTTGATCATCTCCGCCAGCGGCAGCAGGTACATGTTGGCGATCGAGTGCTCGAAGCCCGCGGCGACGAAGGCCGAGATCGGGAAGACGATGGCGATGAACTTGTCCATGACGCTGCGGCCGGCGAGCGTCATCCACACCGCCATGCACACCAGCACGTTGCACAGCATGCCGCGGAAGAACGCTTCGGTGAGCGAGAGTGAGCCCTTGGCGGAGGCGATCGCGAGGTAGGTCTTCGCCACGGCGCCGCCGTTCATCGCCGTGTGGCCGGAGAGATAGACGAGGGCAGCGAGCCCCACCGCGCCGGCGAAGTTCGCCAGGCACACCACCACCCAGTTGGTGAGCACGTCGCGCGTGGACATGCAGCCGTCCGCCCAGGCCATTGCCAGGAGGTTGTTGCCGGTGAAAAGCTCCGCGCCCGCCACCACGACGAGCAACAGGCCCAGGGAGAACACCACGCCGCCGAGCACCCGGCTCGCCGCGAAGCCGAGCGAGGCGTCGCTCAGGACGAGCACCGAGAACAGCGCCCCGAGGCCGATGAAGGCGCCGGCGAGGATGCCGAGCATCGAGAGCTGCAGCAGCGACAGGCGCGACTTCGTCTGGCACAGGTCGTGCACGCGCTGCGCGATCTCGCGCGGCGAGTAGACGTCGAACGAGGGCAGGAGACTCATGGCAGTGGCGCGTGGCTCATCTCGATCCCTGGAAAGTCATCCGCGCCATGGTATGCCGGCGCAGGGCGCTAGAGCCAGCCGCGGCGTTCGAGCAGCGCGATCACCGCGCGCGCGCCCTCTTCCGGCGTGCCGGCATCGCCGCGCACCACCAGCTCGGGATGCTCGGGCGCCTCATAGGCGGCCTGCGTGCCGGGGAGCGACGCGGCGCGGCCTTCGCGCGCGGCGCGATAAAGGCCTTTGGGGTCGCGCGCGGCGCAGACCTCGGAGGGCGTGTCGACGAACACCTCGGCAAAGCGCGCGATGCGGCTGCGCGCGGCATCGCGATAGCGGCGGCGGTTGGCGGTGGCATCGAAGATCACCGGCCTGCCCTCCCGCGCGAGGAACGCACCGAGCTCCACGAGGGCCGCGTAGAACAGGTCGCGCTCGGCCTCGTCGTAGCGCGCGTGCGGCGTGAGCTGCGTGCGCAGCACGTCGGACTCGAGGACCGCGGGCTCCAGGCCGCGCGCGTGCAGCATGCGCAGCAGCTCGCGCGCGATCGCGCTCTTGCCGCACGCCGGCATCCCCGTCAGCCACACACCAAAGCTCATGTGAGCAGGGGGGCCAGGCCCCTTCCGGTAGATGCGCTCGGGGCCTTCCCGGCCCCCCCGCACCCCCCGACGCGAGTAGATACGCAGCGCTTCACGAGCAATAGTCGTTGGCGCGGGCGGGGTCGAAGCGCGGCGCGTCGAGCACGTTGAGCACGAACCTGAGCACCTTGCCGCGGATCGCCTCGCTGAGCGCCGGGTACCAGACCGGGTTCGCCAGTACCAGGCCCCGGAAGGCGAAGAACGGCGCGGCGACCTCGAGCAGCTCCGCGTCCCCCGAGCGCTCGAGGTAGCGGTCCCAGAAGCCGCGGAACAGGCGCTCGAAGCCGCCCTCCAGCTTTCCCGAGCGCTGCAGCGAGAAGAACAGGTAATTCAGCGTGAGGCAGGTGACATCGTCGGCCGCATCGCCCCACTCGCCGCGCGAGCGGTCGAGCACGCTGAAATCCGTGCCCTCGCGAAACAGGATGTTCCACGGATGGAAGTCGCCGTGCACCTGGCGCAGGCGGTGCGTGCGCGGCTTGAGCTTCCAGCGCCAGGCGAGGCAGCGCTGCTCGATCGCTTGCAGCGTCGCTGCGGGCACCGGCCCGTTTGCCGGGTAGCTGTCGACGACGCCGAAGATGCACTCGCCGTGCCCCAGCAGTTCGCGCACGCGGCGCACGTACAGGCCCGGGTCCGTGCCCGGCACGCGATGGATGGCGACCAGGTAGTCGCAGAGCGCGTCCGCGCGCCCGGTATCGAGCGGCTGCGCTTCGCCGCCGGCGCGCAGCCGCAGCAGGTCGTCCGCGTACTCATGCCCCTCGATGAAATCGGCGAGCATGAACAGCTCCTCGGCGCTGCCGAGCGGCACCAGCTCGCCGCTGGCGCGCACCGCGCCCACGTCGAGCGAGGCGACGTGGCGCGGCAGCTTGCCGAAGGCGTCGTGGGCCCAGAGCAGCGACTGCGCGCGGTCGGCCATGTGCTCGTGGCCGAAGGGCCCCGGGCGCACGCTCTCCACCACCGCGCGGCGCGGCGCGCCGTCCAGCTCGTAGTCCACGCGCAGCGGGATGCCGTAGCCGTAGCCCTTGTCGCCCTGGCGGCCGCCGCCGAGCGGCGTCACCCGCACGGCGCGCGCCGGGCGGCCGTGGACGGCGCCCAGGTACGCAGTCAGGGCGGCGGGGGAAAATCGCGACGGCATGCCGTGGCGCTGGCCTACGGTGCCTGCAGCGGGCGGCGCGCGCCGGCTTCCTGCTCGCGGCCGCGGCTCAGGGCGAGCGCGAGCGCGCCGAGCTCGCCGGCCAGCACGCGCAGGACGTCATCCAGGGTCACGATGCCGAACAGGGCGCCATCGGCCGACACCACCGGCAAACGGCGCACCCCGCTCTGGCTCATCGCCTTCACGGTCTCGGCGAGGCCCTCGTCGTCACGCGCCACATGGGGTTGCGCCGACATGACATCGCCGACGCGGATGCCTTCCGGGCGCGCGCCGGGCACCGCCACCGCCGCGACGATGATGTCGCGGTCGGTGATCACGCCTACCGGCCGCGTCACGCCAGCCTTCCTCTCGGTCACCACCAGTGCGCCCACATGGGCATCGCGCATCAGCAGCGCCGCCTCGCGCAGGCTCGCGCCCGGCTCGATCACCGCCACCGTACGACTGCAGAAATCACGTACCTTCATCGCGTTGCTCCCTTGGCCGGCGCCGCCGCCTCGCCGAGATGGCGAGTAAACCACTGCGTGGCAAGGCGCGCCAC
>DASTHP010000308.1:0-12937 GCA_035718125.1 Burkholderiales bacterium
CGCGCCGGCGGTCGCGGCGATCACCGTCCAGCGGCGCGCGATGCACCACTCGATCACCGAGCGCAGCCGGCGGTAAAAGCGCGTGTGGAACAGGTCATGGGCGTCGGCCTTGTGCTCCTTGAGCAGCCATGCGCCGATGAAGGGCGTCGCCGTCACCGCGGCCACCCACGAGATCAGCAGCGCCATGGTGGTCACCGCGAAGATGCCGAAGGTGTATTCGCCGGTGGTGGACTGGGCCGTGGCGATCGGCAGGAAGCCCGCGACCGTGATCAGCGTTCCCGAGAGCATGGGAAAGGCGGTCGAGCGGTAGGCGAAGGTCGCCGCGCTCAGCTTGTCCCAGCCCTCCTCCAGCTTGCGCGCCATCATTTCCACCGCGATCATGGCGTCGTCCACCAGCAGCCCCAGCGCGATGATCAGCGCGCCGGTGGAAATGCGGTGCAGGTCGATGCCGAACCAGCGCATGCCGAGAAACGTGGCGGCCAGCACGAGCGGGATGGTCAGCGCCACCACCAGGCCGGTGCGCACGCCCAGCGACAGGAACGAGACGGCCAGCACGATCGCCACCGCCTCGCCCAGGGCGCGCAGGAACTCGCCCACCGAGTCCTTCACCACCGCGGGCTGGTCGGAGACCTGCTCGAACTCGATGCCGACCGGCAGCTCGCCGCGCAGGCGGGCCATCTCGCGCTTCAAATCCGCGCCGAGCTTGAGCACGTCGCCGTTGCGCGTCATCGATACCGCCACGCCGATTGCCTCCCGCCCGCGGAAGCGCATGGTGCTGACCGGCGGGTCGGCATAGCCGCGCGCTACGCGCGCGATGTCGCCCAGGCGGAAGGACTGCCCGCCGGCGCGCAGCAGCAAGTCGGAAACCGCGCGCACGGAATCGAGCTGGCCGGTGACGCGCAGCGCGACGGAGGCTTCGCGCGTCTCGACGCTGCCCGGCGCCACCAGCGCGTTCTGGGCCGCCAGCGCCTGGCCGATCGCCTGCGGATCGATGCCGAGCGCGGCGAGCTTCAGGCTCGAGAGCTCGACGAAGATCTTGTCGTCCTGCACGCCGATGAGCTCGATCTTGGCGACGTTGGGCAGGCGCAGCAGCTCCTGGCGCACGCGCTCCACGTAGTCGCGCAGCTCCGAGAGCGTGAAGCCGTCCGCCGTGAACGCGTAGATCGAGCCGAACACGTCGCCGAACTCGTCGTTGTAGAACGGCCCGAGCGCCTCGGGCGGCAGCGTGTGGCGAATGTCGCCCAGCTTCTTTCTCACCTGGTACCAGATCTCCGGCACATCCTTCGGCGCGGCCGTGTCCAGCAGCTCGAGGATGATCAGCGACTCGCCCGGCTTGGAGTGGCTGCGCGTCCACTTGTAGTAGGGGGTCTCCTGCAGCTTCTTCTCGATGCGGTCGGTGATCTGGCGGTCCACCTGCTCGGCGGTGGCGCCGGGCCACAGCGTGCGGATCACCATGGCGCGGAAGGTGAAATCGGGATCCTCGCGCTGCCCCAGCTGGAAGAAGGCGGCGACCCCGCCCAGCGCCACCACGACGAGGAAGAATAGCGTCAGCTCGCGGTACTTGAGCGCGAGGGCGGAGAGGTTGAAGCGCGACTCGCTCACGGCAGCCCAGTCCTACTGGCCGTTGCTCATCGGGCGCACGCGCTGCCCCGGGCGCAGCAGCTGCGCGCCCGCGATGACCACGACGTCCCCTGGCGCGAGGCCGGAATCCACCAACACGCGCTCGGCCGTCATGCCGCGCGTGGTTACCGGCGCGAGGCGCACGGTATGGTCGGCGTTCACGAGCCAGACCTGCGGCGTCTCGCCGCGTGCGTAGAGCGCCGCAATGGGCAGCTCGCGCCCGGCTTGCGCCTCGCCGCCGGTCACGATGACGCGCGCGCTCATGCCGAGCTCGACGTCGTCCTTCGCTTCGAGCATCGTGATGCGCGCCGCGTAGGTGCGCGTCACGGGATCGGCCACCGGCGAGAGCTCGCGCAGCCGGCCCTTCCACGCCTTGCCCGGGAAGGCATTGAGCGACACCGTGATCCCGGTGGCCCGCTCGATGTGCTCGTGCTGCGATTCAGGCACGGCGATGGCGATCTCCTTCTCGCCGGGGCGCGCCAGGCGCGCCACCGTCTGGCCCGGGGCCACGACCTGCCCGGCTTCCGCTTCCAGCGCCGTGATCACGCCGGCGGTATCCGCCGCGAGCGTGGTGTAGGCCGTCTGGTTGGCGGCCTGGCGATACTGTGCGCGCACGGCTTGCAGACGGGCATCGGCCGTGGTGACGGCGCTCGCGCGCCGGTCGAACTCCGCCTGGCTGATGAAATTCTTCTGGCGCAGATCGGTGTAGCGCTTCAGGTCGGCCGCGGCGAGATCGCGCTCTGCCTCGACGCTGGCGACCTGCGCGCGCGCGCTGGCCGCCGCCTGCATCAGGTCCTCCGCATCGAGCTCGGCCAGCACCTGGCCCGGGCGCACCCGGGCGCCCACCTCGACGTGGCGCGCGACGATCTTGCCGCCGACGCGGAAGGCGAGCCGCGTTTCGTAGCGCGGGCGCACCTCACCGGGATACTCGATGCGGCGCGCCGCGGTGTCGCCGGCGCCGCCGATCTTCATCACCCGCACCGGGCGGATCTCCTCGGGCCGCGTTTCGGGCTCCTTGCCGCAGGCCGCAAGCAATGCCAGCGCCACGGCGATCCACAAGGTTCTGCTCATCGGCTGACTCCCTGAAGACCGACCGTGCCGGCCCAAAGGGCAAGCAGTGCGCCGGCCAGCTGTTTCTCGAAATCGACGTGGAACATGCCAAGCTCCGGCCGCTGCATGGCCTCGCGCAGGCAGGCCGGCGGATCCGTGAGCTGCCACAGCCCGAGCATCAGGGCGTAGGAGCTCATGAGGAGCGCCATGCCCTCGCCAGGCCGCATTTGCGGATACAAGCCTTCGATGCGCACGCCGATCGCGGCCAGGCGCTTGCCGATCGCCAGCTTGTACTCGAGGGCCGCGCCGGCGCTGGCATTGGACTCGAGCATGCTGCGGCAGTTGATGGCGAGCGGCAGGAACTCGGGGTGGGCGCGCAGGTAGCGCAACGTGGCGCGTACCGCGCGGTAGGCGGCGTCGACTTCCGTCGCGGCGAGCGCGCTCTCCAGCAGGTCGAAGAGGCCCTGCAGGCGCTCCAGATGAACCTGCAGCAGCACCTCTTCGCGCGTGCGGAAATAGAGGTAGACCGTACCCTTGGCCAAACCCGCACGCCGGGCGAGATCCTCCACGGCGAAGCCACCGCCCGGGTCTGCATGCAGCAGCGCCTCGGCGGCACGCAGGATCGCGGCACGGCGCTCGGTCTTGTCCTCTGGCGCCACTGCGCGCGTTCTCGGCTTGCGCTTTAACTGACTCACGGTCATTAGCGGCGAAGCTTAGATGACTGTCGGTCATTAAGTCAAGCCCGGCGCGCCGCTACAATGCACCGCATGACGGAACTTCCTGAAGCCATTGAAGTGGAAACGGGCCCTGTCCCCGACGCCGCCGTCATCTGGCTGCACGGCCTGGGGGCGGACGGGTACGACTTCGAGCCCGTGGTTCCACAGCTGCGACTGCCGCCGCGGCTACCCGTGCGGTTCGTCTTCCCGCATGCACCGGTGCGCCCGGTGACCCTCAACATGGGCATGCCGATGCGCGCCTGGTACGACATCCTGCAATTGGGCGGCGGCAAGGAGGACGACGCCGGCATCCGCGCCTCGCAAGCGCTTGTGGAAGGCCTCATCGAGCGGGAGAAACGCCAAGGGGTGCAGGCGCACCGCATCGTGCTCGCCGGCTTCTCGCAAGGGGGCGCCGTCGCGCTGCAGACCGGTCTGCGCCACCCGGAGCGGCTGGGCGGGATCCTGGCCCTGTCCACCTACCTGCCGCTTGCCGGCACGCTCGCGGCGGAGCGTGCCGCGGCCAACCTCGATCTCCCCGTCTTCATGGCGCATGGCACGCTCGACCCGATGATTCCCATTGCACGCGCGCGCGCCTCGCGCGCCGCGCTCGAGGTGCTGGGCTACGCGGTCCAATGGCAGGAGTACGCCATGCCGCACTCGGTGTGTGGCGAGGAGATCGCCGACATCGCGGCTTGGCTCGTCAGGCTTCTCGCACCAGCTCCCTGAAGCGGCCGATCTCGTAGTCCCCGCCGCGCTCGCCGAAGCCGGTGGGCGTGTACACGTGATGGCGGCCATCACGCGTCGCCTCCAGGTTCTGCCCGGGCGCGAAGATCCCGGGCCGCAACGCGATCTGCACCTCGGCCGAGCGCGGGTCGTTGCCCCGCAGCAGCACGCCCTGTTCGCTCGTATTGCGCGCGCCCGTCACCACGAACTGCGAAATTGCGGGCGTGCGCGACAGCGTCTGGATGCCGACGCGCGCGCGTTGGTCGGGCGTCCTGCTGACACGACGCACCATGCCCACCACCCAGTTGTTGCCGCCCTCGGGCTGAATCGCCACTAGCGCGCCCACGCGCAGCCAGTCACCCCTGATCTGCGGGACCAGGGCGCCGAAGCCCCCCGCGCTTACGTTCTCGATGACCCAGGTCTCGGCGGCAGACGCGGCACCGTTGCCCAAGGTGTCGATCACGCCCTTCAGCCCATTGGCGACCGAGAGCAGGGAGCTGACGCGGTGGCGCTGGTGCTTGCGCTCCGGCGCTTGCGGCGACCAGTAGAGCGAAAGGTGCTCGAGCACTTCGAGCGCCTCCTCCGCACTGTCGCCCGGGACCAAATTGAGGCCCGAGGGCAAGGCGTCGGTCGTCCGGATGCGCTCGGTGAGCCCCTTGACTTCAGAGAGCGCGGCGCCGGCGCCGAGGCAGCGCAGTCCAGGCGCTGGCGGCGGCGCCTGCAGGGCGCGCTGGGGCGCCATCGCCTTGTCCAGGTCGGTCCAGTAGGGCAGGCCGGCGGCAGGGGCCTCGGCGATGGCAAAGCGCCCCGCCAGCTCGGCGACGATGCGCTCCGCCAAGTCGATTTCCGCGGGCAGCAGCCCTTCCGGCCCGCTCGCGCTGAACAGCGCCGCGCGCGCGAACTCGAGCCACGGCGACGATTGCGCCGGCTGGCCCGGGTAGAGCGCGACATTGGCCTGCGCCAGCCGGCGCGACTCGGCGTAGGCATAGATGCGGTTGAGCATGCCCCACACGGCGTAGTCATAGGGCCCGTAGCGCATATGCATCCACTTGATCTGCTGTCCCGCCGCGCGCAATGCGCGCGCCAGCAGCAGCGGCAGAGCCGCCCGCGCAGCTTCGGCGCCCTTCGCCCCTTGCACGAACAAATCCACGCTGCGCGCCAGTGCGAGCGCCGCCTGGCGCCAGTACTCATGCAAGGCCGTCCACAGGCGGTTCTCCTGGAAGCGCGAGCCGGGCGCTTGCGCGAGGTAGTCGCGGGTCAGCTTGCGCACCCGCGCCTGTGCGGCATCGTCGACCAGCAGGAGCAGCTCGATGCGCTGCTCCGGCCGGAAGCCCTCGGCCAGCGACAGCGACTCGTGCCAATGCGCCAGCTCCTCCAGCGCCTTGACGGCGTCCTGCGCCGGCAGCTCCTCGAGGATGCGCCGGGCCTCCTTGGCGTCGGTCATCGGGTGGTCGGGCTTGCCGCCGCCAAACAGCTTCATGCGAAAATCCTACCACCACCCCGCCTCCATGAAATTCCTCATCGTCGACGAGTCGCGTGAATTCCGCAGCACGCTCGCCGGCATGCTGCGCGAGCGCTGGCCCGAGGCGCACATCGAGGAGTGGGATCCGCGCGAGCGCGGCAATCCGCAGTCGACGCTGCTGCACGAGCGCTACAGCGCCGTGCTGCTCGACACCGAGCCCGCGGGCGAGGACGGCCTCGCCTGGGTGAACGACATCCGCCGCGTGCCCGACGCGCCGCCGGTGGTGCTGCTCACCAGCACCGGCAACGACAGCCTCGCGGTCAAGGCGATGAAGGCCGGCGCCGCCGACTTCCTGCGCAAGCCGGGCCTCGCCGGCGAGCGGCTGGCGCGCTCGCTCGAGGACGCGCTGCGCGAGCAGGAGGCGCTGCGCGCCGATGCGCCAGGAGCGCCGCCGGCGTTCCAGCGCACCGTGCAACTCGACGTGCGCAAGATCGGCGCGCCGCTCGAGTACGACGACCGGCCGATCCCGGGCTACCGCAGCCTGCGCCGGATCGGCGAGGGCGGCATGGCGCAGGTCTACCTCGCCGAGCGCGAGAAGGACGGCCTGCAGCTGGTGCTCAAGGTGCTCGACCCGAACCTGCGCGAGGACCAATCCTTCGTGCGGCGCTTCGAGCGTGAATACCGGCTTGCTTCCGGCGTGCACGACGAGTTCGTCGCGCACATCTTCGATCACGGCTTCGCCGGCGCGCGCCCCTACATCGCCATGGAGTACCTGTCGGGGGGCACGCTCGCCGCGCGCATGCTCGGCGGCATCTCCTCGCTCGCCGCGCTGCGCATCTGCTCCCAGCTCGCGCGCGCGCTCGACGCCATCCACTCGCACGGCATCGTGCACCGCGACTTCAAGCCGCAGAACATCCTGTTCCGCGACAACGGCCGTCCGGTGATCGTGGATTTCGGCCTGGCGAAGAACGTCGGCGCCAAGACCACGTTCACGCGACACGGCGAGGTGATTGCCACGCCGCGCTACATGAGCCCGGAGCAGTGCCTGGGCAAGACCGCCGACAGCCGCTCGGACCTCTACAGCCTCGGGGTGATCTTCTACGAGATGCTCACCGGCAGGAAGCTCTACGAGGCCGAGGGGGCCGCCGGGCTCGTGTACCAGCACGTGCACGGCCCGCTGCCGCGGCTCGAGGGCCGCCTGGCCGGCTACCAGGCGATCCTCGACCGCCTGCTGGCGAAGAACCCGGAGGAGCGCTTCCAGAGCGCCCGCGAACTCTTCGCCATGATCGCCATATGAGCGCAGAAGCCGGCGAACGGCAGTACCTCGATCTCCTGGCGGAGGTGCTCGCGCATGGCGCGCTGAAGTCCGACCGCACCGGCACCGGCACGCGCTCGGTGTTCGGGCGGCAGATGCGCTTTGCCCTCGCCAGCAGCTTCCCGCTGCTCACCACGAAGAAGCTGCACCTGAAATCGATCATCTACGAGCTGCTGTGGTTCCTGCGTGGCGACACCAACGTGCGCTGGCTGCAGCAGCACGGCGTCACCATCTGGGACGAGTGGGCCGATGCCAACGGCGAGCTCGGGCCGGTGTACGGCTACCAGTGGCGGCACTGGCGCACCGCCGACGGCCGCGAGATCGACCAGCTGCGCCAGGTGGTGGAGCAGATCAAGTCGCGGCCGGACTCGCGCCGCCATCTGGTCACGGCGTGGAATCCTGCCGACGTGGACCGCATGGCGCTGCCGCCCTGCCACGCGCTGTTCCAGTTCTATGTCGCGGAGCAGCGCCTGTCCTGCCAGATGTACCAGAGGAGCGCGGACCTGTTCCTCGGCGTGCCCTTCAACATCGCCTCCTACGCGCTGCTCACCTTGATGATCGCGCAGGTCGCGGATCTCGAGCCTGGCGAATTCGTCCTCACGCTGGGCGACGCGCACCTGTATCTCAACCACCTGGACCAGGCGCGCGAGCAGCTCGCGCGCGCGCCGCGACCCTTTCCGCGCATGCGCCTCAACCCCGCGGTGCGCGACGCGTTCGGGTTCCGCTACGAGGACTTCGTGCTCGAGGGCTACGATCCGCACCCGGCCATCAAGGCGCCCATCGCGGTGTAGCTGCGCGCGACGCAGCAGTGCCGAAAAAAAAGGGCCCGCCTGTAGGGGGAAAGGGCGGGCCCGGGGGGAGGAGCTGGCTTTACTGGCCTGAAGCGGGAGCCCTAGAAACTCCCGCTCAGCATCAGCTTGCCGAGGTAGAGCAGCCCGGCAGCAGCGAATCCGTAGACCACGACGTCGGCGACGCGAGCACGCTGGGAGGGCATCCAGCCCGGCAGCGCCCAGACCAGCGCGGCGGCGCCCAGCAGCGCAGCCAGGAGTGCGGTGCCCAGACCGAAGCTGTGCCCGTAGGCCTGCACAACCCAGCCCTCAGGCGCGACCAGCTTGTAGATGCTCCCGCTGATGCCGATCAGGACCAGCGCGCTGATCGCAAAACCGAAGAGGGTTTGCGCGAGTAGCGGAACCTCGATCTTCGTCTTGGCGTGATCCATCGCTTACATAATCTTGCAAGCGGCGTGCCAAGACCATCTTCCATTAATAATCAAAGAGTTGAAATATAAGTGGGCACAAACTGCCGATGGGATGTGTCTGCTCCCGGCGACGACGCAGATCACACCCGCGCCAAGGGACTGAGCCCGCAGGGCTTTCACTGTCGCCGCGCGGCGACAATCAAGGAAAGTCTCCACTTGCCTCCCGTGGGCGGGCGGCGAAAACCTTCCCTCGCCCCCCTCAGGACTCGGCGGCCACCTTCGCCTTGAACATGGCTGGCTCGAGCGCATGGCGCTCGAGCAGCCGGTAGAACTCCGTGCGGTTGCGCCCCGCCAGCCGCGCCGCCTGCGTGACATTGCCGCCGGTGATCTTGAGGATGCGCACCAGGTACTCGCGCTCGAAGGCGCGCCGCGCCTCGTCCAGCGGTGTGAGGGAGCCTGCGCCGGCGTCGAGCGCCTGGCGCACCAGCGACGCTGGAATCACCTCGGTGGCGGTGAGCGCCACCGCGCGTTCGATGACGTTGAGCAGCTGGCGCACGTTGCCGGGCCAGGCCGCGGAGACCAGCAGCTCCATTGCCTCCGGCGACATCGCCAGCCGCGGCCGGCCGTAGCGCTCCGCGAGCCGCGCCAGGAAGTGGCCGGCGAGCAGCGGGATATCCTCGCGCCGCTGCGCGAGCGCGGGCAGCTCCAGCTTCACCACGTTGAGCCGGTAGTACAGGTCCTCGCGGAACTCGCCCGTCGCGATGCGCTCTTCCAGCTTGCGGTGCGTCGCGGAGATGATGCGCACGTCCACCGCGACGTCGTCGTTGGCGCCGACGGGGCGCACCACGCGCTCCTCGAGGGCGCGCAGGAGCTTGACCTGCAGCGGCGGCGGCATGTCGCCGACCTCGTCGAGGAACAGGGTGCCGCCCTCGGCAGCCTGGAACAGGCCGCGGCGGTCCTGCAGCGCGCCGGTGAAGGAGCCCTTCTTGTGGCCGAACAGCTCCGACTCGAGCAGTCCCTCCGGGATCGCCCCGCAATTGACGGCCACAAACGGCGCGCCCGCGCGCCGGCTGGCGCGGTGGATGGCACGGGCCAGCAGTTCCTTCCCGGTGCCGCTCGCGCCGAAGATGCACACGCTCGCATCGGAGGCCGCCACGCGCTGCGCCTGCGCCAGCACCGCTTCCATGGCCGCCGAGCGCGTGATGAGCTCCGCGCGCCACTGCTCGCCGTCGCCGCTCGGCGCGCTCGAGAGCCGCAGCGCATCGGCGACGGTCTCCAGCAGCACCTTGGGCTCGAACGGCTTGGTGAGGAAGCTGAACACCCCGCGGCGCGTCGCCGCCACTGCGTCGGGGATGGTGCCGTGCGCGGTGAGGATGACCACCGGCAGCGAGGGCGCCTGGCGGTGGATGGCGTCGAACAGCCCCAGGCCGTCCATGCCCTGCATGCGCAGGTCGGTGATCACCAGATGCGGGCGCTGCACGGCCAGGCTGGCGAGCGCGGCGTCGGCCGATTCCACCGCCGTGACGCGGTAGCCGGCGGCGCTCAAGCGCATGGAGATGAGCTGCAGCAGGTCGCGGTCGTCGTCGACCAGGAGAATGGCTGGGGATTCTTGGTTCATGGGTTCACCGCTTGGTTGTGCGGCGGCGCTCCTCGCGTTCAAGGATGCCGCGCTCGATCGATTTCAGCGCCTCCACCTGCTGGCGCAGGGTATTGGCGCGCTCCTCGGCCTGCTCCGCCTGCTGGCGCAGGGCCTTGGCGCGCTCCTCGGCCTGCTCTCCGCGTCGCTCCGCCTCGCGCAGTTCCCGTGCAACCCGCGCGCGCTCCGCGGCCCCGGCACCGGCCATCGCCGCGAACTGCACGAGCGGCGTTTCCGGCCGGCGCGCCGCCAGCGGCTCGAAGAGCGAGGCGGCGCGCGCCTCGTCGCGCAGCGGCGGCGGCAGCGTGGCGAGCATTGTAGCGAGGCGCGCGCGGCTCGCGTCGTCCTTGAGTGCAGCGAACGTCTGCTGGGCGTGGTTGAGCTGGCGGCGCTGCTCTTCGGATGTCGCGCGGGCGGCGCCGACCGCAAAGGCGACGATGTCGCTCACCTGCAGCGCCTCATCGGCTTCGGGCCGCAACGCCGCGCAGCCCGCGACGAGTAGCAGGACGAGCGCGAGCGCGGCCCGCCTCATCATGCCGCCTCCTGCAGCACCAGGGGCTCGGGGCGCTTGGGCAGCGTGACGCGGAAATGCCCACCGGCCTCGCCCGGGATCAGGGCGATGCGCCCGCCGTGCGCCTCGGCGTACTCCCGGGCAATCGCGAGGCCCAGCCCGCTGCCCTCGACGCGCCCGCCCGCCTTCGCGCGTCCTCGGAAGAAGGACTCGAACACCGCATCGCGCTCCTCGGCCGGCACGCCGGGCCCGGAATCGATCACCTCGATGGTGACACGACCGTCGGCCTCCCGGGCGAGCACCGTGATGGTGCCGCCGTCCGGCGTGAACTTGATGGCATTGCCCAGCAGGTTGTCGACGATGGAACGCAGTTTCTCGGGATCGGCATCCACGCCCACCGCGGCGAGCTCCAGCACCACGCGCTGCTCCTTGGCGAGCGCCGACAGCCGGTGCCCCTCGACGACCTCGCGCACCAGGGCGTCGAGGCGCACCGGCTTGACCTCGAGCGAGGCAGCCGCGTGCAGCGCGCGCTGGTAGTCGAGCAGCTCTTCGATCAGTCTCTGCAGTTTCACGCTGTTGTCGCGCATGATGCTGACGACGGCACGCTGCGGCGGCGCGAGCGGCCCGGCGACCTGGTCGTTGAGCAGCTCCGCGCCCTCGCGCAGGGAGGCGAGCGGCGTCTTGAGCTCATGGGACAAGTGGCGCAGGAATCGGTTCTTCTGCTCCTCCAGCTCCGTCAGCCGCCGCCGCAGCCAGTCCAGCCGCGAGCCCAGGTCGCGCAGGTCCTGCGGCCCGCCGACGCGGATCGGCTGCGCGAAGTCGGCACTGCCCAGTTGCCGGATCGAGGCATCGAGCTCGGCAATCGGGCGCGCGATGACCCGCGTCAGGGCAAAGGCGATCGCCAGCGCGGCCGCCAGCGTCGCGAGCACCAGCTGCAGCAGCGTGCGCTGCACGCCCTCCGCCTCGACGCGCAGGCGCTCGACCTCGCCGTCGGCGACCCGGTAGCTGATCGCCAGCACCTCGTTCGCGCTCTCCGCCAGGTCGGCCACGCGCTCCGCCACCGCGCGCGCATCCGGCCGCGCCTCCACATCGGGCGCCAGCAGCTCGTACAGCACCTGTTCCTCATTGATCGTGCGGCGCAGGGCCGAGAGCTGCTCTTCGTCGAGCGGCAGGCGCGCCAGATCCTGCGTCAGCTGGCGAAATCCGTGATGCAGCCGCGCGTAATCCTCCACCAGGCCGGGATCAGGCAGCACTGCCACCTGCTGCGCCAAGCGCTCGATCGAGCCGATGCGGTTGACCAGCGCGCGGCTGCCGCGCGCAGCCTGCGCCGCGTTGTAGACCGCGCTGCGGCTCTGCTCGGCGAGGCGCTGCGTGTGCCAAGCCGAGTAAAGCAGCGCGCCCACCAACGGCGCCGCCACCAGCAGGAAGCCGGTGACCAGCAGTCCAAGGAAGGAACGCGGGAAGCGCAGGGCCGCCCTCGGGGAACCGTCCAGAGGTGCCATGTTGCTATGATCTCACGTAAGACATTGTCAGGACGAGCGAAGAATGTCACAGGCCCGGGCGCCGCGCGTATTCCTGGTCGCCGCGGTGGCCGCCAACGGCATCATCGGCGCGGGCGGCAAGCTGCCATGGCGCCTGCCCGAGGACCTGCAGCATTTCAAGGCGCTCACGCTCGGCCATCCGGTGATCATGGGACGCAAGACCTGGGAGTCGCTGGGCCGTCCGCTGCCCGGACGCGAGAACATCGTCGTCACGCGCCGTGCCGGATACGACGCGCTCGGTGCAAGCGTCGCGGCGTCGCTGGATGCAGCGCTGGCGCTATGTGCCGGCGAACCGGTGGTGTTCGTGATCGGCGGCAGCGAACTCTACGCCGCGGCGCTCCCGCTCGCCCACGGACTGGTGTTGACGGAGATCCACCGCGACTACGACGGCGACACCCACTTCCCGGAGTTCGACCGCAAGGCGTGGCGCGAAACCCAGAGAAAACCGCAGACGGCCGGCGACGGCCTGCGCTTCGATTTCGTGCTCTACGAAAGAGCGTAGCGCGCGCCGGCGGCACACCCGCAAGCGGTTGGCGTGCGCTACTTCTTGGACTCGAAGACGCGCACCTCGGGCAGCGGGAAGCCGTTGAACTCGCTCGCATAGGCCGTCGTGTAGGCGCCGGCGTTGCGGATGTAGATGAAATCGCCTTCCTGAAGATCGGAGGGCAGCGGCTCGTCGCGCATCACCACGTCCACCGAGTCGCAGGTCGGGCCCGCGACGTTCCAAGCGACATCCGGGCCCGAGCGATCCGTGCGGATCTTGTACTTCAGGCCCTCGGTGGTCTCGATCACGCCGCCGAACAGCCCCGCATCCCAGTGCATCCAGCGCTTGCCGCTGCGCGTGGCGGTGCCCAGCACGCGGCACACGAAGTAGCCGGCGTCCGACACCAGGTAGCGGCCGGGCTCGGCGATCACCCGGACCTCGTCGGGAAACGCCTTCAGCGCCTCGTTGATGACCTCGCCGATGACCTCGATCGACGGGATCGGCTTCACGTGGCGCACGGGGAACCCGCCGCCGATGTCCAGCAACCGGGGCTTCAGGCCTGCCTTGATCATGGCGTCGAACACGGTACGCGCCTTCTCGATGCCCACGCGCCAGTTCTCCGGATTGCGGCACTGCGAGCCGGCGTGAAAGGTCACGCCCGCCAGGTCGGCACCCAGCTTT
>DASTHP010000309.1:0-6215 GCA_035718125.1 Burkholderiales bacterium
CGGGTTCGAGTCGCTGGAGCTCGCCTTCGCCGACGACTATGACGGGCGCGTCGTCGCGACGCTCGTTCGGCTGCCCGTGGGCGAAGCGCCGCAGGGCGCCGTGCTCTACGTGCACGGCTTCGTGGACTATTTCTTCCAGCGCCACATGGCCGCGCGCTTCGCGGCGGAGGGCTACGCATTCTTCGCCCTCGACTTGAGGAAGCACGGCCGCTCGCTGCTGGCCCATCAGCATCCGTGCTTCTGCAAGGACGTCGCCGAGTATCACGCGGACATCACGCGCGCCATCGACGAGATCGGCGCGCCGGTGCTGCTCGCGGGCCACTCCACCGGCGGCCTGGTCTGCGCGCTGTACGCCGCGCGCGGCGAGCGCCGGGACGAGGTGCGCGCCCTGTGGCTCAACAGCCCGTTCTTCGACTGGAAGGTGCCGTCCTGGAAGCGTGCGCAGCTGGGGCTGGCCGCGCTCACCGGCCAGGCGTTTCCGTTCCTCAGCGATCCCAAGGCGCTCTCGGACATCTACGTGCGCAGCATCCACCGCGATTTCGGCGGCGAGTGGGACTTCGACCTGACGCTGAAGCCCCTCAATGGCTTTCCGGCCTACTTCGGCTGGATCGGCGCGGTGCTCGCCGCGCAGGCGAAAGTGCACGCCGGTCTCGACCTGCGCTGCCCGGTGCTCACCATGCATTCGGACGAAGCGGACATCGTGCTCGACTGGCGCCACTGCGCGCGCTGGGGGCGCACGCTCGGTCCGCGCGCGAGCGTGCTCGCGTTTCCCGGCGGTCTGCACGACCTGGTGCTCTCCCGGCGCGAGGTGCGCGACGCGGTGTTCGGCGCGCTCTTTTCCTGGGCGGCACGGGCCACGTCGTAAGTCGCAGGCGGAGGGCATCCGATTGCGATAGGCTTCGTGCCCCATGCCGCAGGAAGTCAAGCAGAAGCCACGGCGCGCCCTCGTGGTGGCCGTGCAACGGCCCAGCGTGAGCGATGCCGAGCTCGAGTCGTCGCTGGCCGAGCTGCGCCAGCTCGCCAAGACGCTGGGCTTCGAGGTGGTCGGCGCGTTCACGCAAAAGCGCGCGGGCTTCGATGCGGCGGGGTACCTCGGGGTCGGCAAGCGCAAGGAGCTGCACGAGAAGCTGCTGCTGGAGCGCGCGGACCTCGTCCTCGTCGACCATGACATTTCCCCTTCGCAGTCGCACACGCTGGAGAAGGAGGTCGGCTGCGAGGTCATGGACCGCACCATGGTGATCCTGGAGATCTTCCACCGGCACGCGAGCTCCCGCGCCGCGCGCGCGCAGGTCGAGATCGCGCGCCTGGGCTACATGGCGCCGCGCCTGCGCGAGGCCGCCAAGCTCGCGGGCCCGAAAGACCGGGCGCGCAGCGGTACCGGCGGCCGCAGCGGCGGCGAGTCGCACGGCGAGCTCGACCGGCGCAAGATCCGAGACCGCATCACCGAGCTGCAGAAAGAGCTCGACGCGATGGCGCTCGGGCGCAAGACGCAGCGTGCCCGGCGGCAGGAACGCCAGGGGCTCGCGCGCGTGGCGCTGGTCGGCTATACGAACGCAGGCAAGTCCACCCTGATGCGCGCCCTCACGGGCAGCGAGGTGCTGGTCGCCGACAAGCTGTTCGCGACGCTCGACACGACCGTGCGCGCGCTGCACCCCGAGAGCGTGCCGCGCGTGCTGGTCAGCGACACGGTCGGCTTCATCAAGAACCTGCCGCACGGCCTGGTCGCCTCGTTCAAGACGACGCTCGACGAGGCGCTGGAGGCGTCGCTGCTCGTCCATGTCGTCGATGCGAGCGATCCCGGATTCGAGCGGCAGCTCGCGGTGACCGAGGAAGTGCTCGACGAGATCGGCGCGCAGGGCGTGCCGCGCCTGCTCGTCTTCAACAAGATCGACCGCGCGGGCGACGCCGCGGCGCAGGCCGAACACGAAGCGGCGCTGCACGCGCGCTACCCCGGGTGCATCGTGATGAGCGCGCGCCGCGAAGGCGACATCGCGAAGCTGCACGAGGCGATCGTGGCGTTCTTCCGGCAGCGCCTGGTCGAAGCGGAGATTTTCCTCCCCTGGTCGGCGCAGAAGATGCGCGGGGAGATCTTCGCGAGCTGCGACGTGCTGGAGGAGCGTGCCGATGACGCAGGCGCGTTCCTGCGCGTGCGTGGCGAGCCCGAGACCGTGAAGCGTCTGCGCGAGCTATTTGCCCAGGCTTGAGTCTCGCGCGCGCGGCGGCACGAGCCGCAGCGAGACGACCGTTGCCGCCGCCCAGGCGACGTACAGCGTGGTGAACACCCATTCGGGCGCGCGGTAATACAGCAGCCGGTGCACCCAGCGGCCGACGAAGGAATCCGGGCGCGCGCCGCCGCGCAGCGCGTCCTCCCAGAGCGTGAGCGGGCACATCACGCCGACGAGCGCCTCGAGCGCCACGAACACGATGGCGCCGAGGTGCGCGTAGCGGAACCACGGATTGCGCACCCAGCCCCAGCCGAGGGCGGCGCCGGCCCAGGTCAGGAGCAGGCCGCCGACGATGAAACCGACGATGGCGAAATGAAGGACGAGGAGGGCGTCAGCCGCGCTCACGCGGCCTCTGCGGGTCCGCGATCCATTCGCTCCAGGAGCCGGCATAGAGCTTGCCGCCCTGCAAGCCGGCAACTTCCATCGCCAGGATGTTGTGGCAGGCCGCGACGCCCGAGCCGCAGCTGTGCACCACCGCCGCGGGGTTGCGACCGGCGAGCACCGCCTCGAACTCCGCGCGCAGCTGCGCCGCGGGCTTGTGCACGCCCTCGGGCATCAGGTTGCCGCTGTTGAACCGGTTGAGCGAGCCGGGAATGCGCCCGGCCTCCGGATCGATGGGCTCGGCCTCGCCGCGCCAGCGCGCCGGCGCCCGCGCATCGAGGATCGGCTCCTTGCCGAGGTTCTGCGCAACGTGCGCCGCGTCCACTGCCATCTGCGCGCGCACTTGGCCGGAATACGTCGTGGCCGGAAGCTCCGGCGCTGCCGAAGTCACCGGCCGGCCTTCCTTGACCCACTTGGCGAAGCCGCCGTCGAGAACGGCGACCGCGTCGTGGCCGACCCAGCGCAGCATCCACCACAGGCGCGCCGCCATCGCGCCGCCACCGCCGTCGTAGCACACGATCGTGTCCGCGGGCTTGAGTCCCTGCCGGCCGAGCCAGGCCATGAAGGCCTTTGGCTCGGGCAGGGGGTGGCGGCCGTTCCTGCCGTTCTTCGGCGCGGAGAGATCGCGATCGAGATGCGCGAAGGCTGCGCCCGGGATGTGCGAGGCGCCGTATTGCTGCTCGCCCAGCTCCGGCTTGGAGAGGTCGTTGCGGCAGTCGAACACCCGCCACTCTGGATGGCGGGCGAGCTCCTCCGTTGAGACGAGCGCGTTCAGCGCGCGAGCCCTTTGCGCACCCACTCGTGGAAATGCACCATGGTGTCTTCCATGGGCGACTGGTAGGGGCCGGCGTCGTCGAGCCCCTGCTGCCACAGCGCACGGCGCCCGCGGTCCATGCGCCGGCAGATCTCGTCGTCCTCCGCCGCGGTTTCGACGTAGGCGGCCTGCTGCGCCTCCACGAACTCGCGCTCGAAGTGCGCGATCTCCTCGGGATAGTAGAACTCGACGACGTTGGTGGTGCGTTGCGGCGAGCGCGGAATGAGGTGGCTCACGATCAGCACGTTCGGATACCACTCCATCATCAGGCCGGGGAACCAGGTCATCCACAGCGCACCCTGCTTGGGCGTGCGCCCGTCGAGGAACTTGAGGCAGGCCTCGTGCCACTTGCGGTACACCGGTGTGCCGGGCTTGCCCAGACCCGCCTTCGCCTGCACGATCTGCACCGACCAGTCCGCGCCGTAGTCCACCGTGAAGTGGTTGCAATCGGTGAAGTTGCCCAGGCCCGGATGGAAGGGATCGACGTGGTAGACCTCGAGGTATACCTCGATGAAGGTCTTCCAGTTGAAGTCGTACTCGTCGATCATCACGCGGTCGAGCACGTAGCCGGAGAAGTCCCAGTCGCCCATCGTGGTCATGCGCGCGAGCGCCGGGTGCGGGTCGGCGGGACCGGCGAACAGCAGCCCGCGCCAGTTGGTGAGCGGCGTGGAACGCAGCCTCACGCAGGGGTTCTCGGCGAAGTGCGGCGCGCCGAGCAGCTCGCCCTTCATGTCGTAGGTCCAGCGGTGCAGCGGGCAGACGATGTTCTGCGCGTTGCCGCGGCCTTCCAGCATGATCGACTGCCGGTGGCGGCAGACGTTGGAGAGCAGCTCGACGCCGGAGGCGTTCCTGACCAGCACCTTGGCGTGGTCCTGCCAGGCGAGCGTGTGATAGTCGCCGACCTTGGGCACCATCAGCTCGTGGCCGACGTAGTTGGCCCCCGCCTCGAACAGCTTGTGCTGCTCGCGCGCGAAGACCTCCGGATCGAAATACCAGGACACCGGCAACTGGCAACTGACCGGCTTCAGATGACGCGAACTCGAGACGTCGGACATGGCGCCCGGGGCAGTAAAAAAGGCGCGCATTGTACCCCGTGAAACGTTTGACCGGGGAATGGCCCCTCGGATAACTTCCTTCTATGCCCCCGAGCGCCTTTTCATGCCCAAACCCGCTGCCGAGCTGACCTTCGAGAAGGCGCTCGCCGAGCTCGAAAAGCTGGTGGCGCAGATGGAAGGCGGCAGCCTCTCCCTCGAGCAGGCGCTCGCCTCGCACAAGCGCGGCCTGGAGCTGGCGCGCTACTGCCAGGAGCGCCTGGAGGCCGCGCAGCGCCAGGTGCGGGTGCTCGAAGGCGAGGTGCTCAAGAAGCTTCCCGCGGACGCCGGTTCCGGTGACGACGCCTGATCCGGGCTTCGCGGCCTGGATGGGCGCCATCCAGGCACGCATGGAAGCCGTGCTTTCGCGCCTGCTGCCCGCGCCCCAGGTCGTGCCGGCGCGGCTGCACCAGGCGATGCGCTATGCCACGCTGGAAGGCGGCAAGCGCGTGCGCCCGCTGCTCGTGTTTGCCGCCGGCGAGGCGACACAGGCGCGCGCCGAGCGGCTCGAGGTGGCGGCCGCCGCGATCGAGCTGATCCACGCCTACTCGCTGGTGCACGACGACCTGCCGTGCATGGACGACGACGTGCTTCGCCGCGGCAAGCCCACGGTGCACGTGGAGTACGACGAAGCCACCGCGCTGCTGGTGGGCGACGCCCTGCAGTCGCTCGCCTTCCAGCTGCTCGCCGAGCACGCGCTCGCCGACGATGCGCGCGTGCAGCTGGAGATGGTGAAGCTGCTCGCCATCGCGGCGGGCTCGCGCGGCATGGCGGGCGGCCAGCAGATCGACCTCGAGGCGGTCGGCAAGACGCTCAGCGTGCCGGAGCTGGAGGCGATGCACATCCACAAGACCGGCGCCCTGATCCGCGCCGCCGTGCTGCTGGGCGCCGCCTGCGGCGGCCCGCTGGACGCCGCGCTGCGCGCGCGCCTGGACCAGTACGCGAAGACCGTGGGCCTTGCCTTCCAGGTGGTGGACGACGTGCTCGACCACGAGGCGAGCACCGCGACGCTGGGCAAGACGGCGGGCAAGGACTCGCGCCAGGGCAAGCCGACCTACGTCTCGGCGATGGGCATCGCGCGCGCGCGGGAGCTCGCGCAGGAATTACGGCACAATGCGCACCGGGCGGTCGAGCCGCTCGGCGCTTCGGCGCGGCGCCTGCGCGAGCTCGCCGATTTCATCGTCCTGAGGAAGTTCTAGAACACCTGCACGCATGGCCTCGATCCCTGGGGAGCTGCCGGCCGGCGGCTACAATCCATCGATGTACGAGTTGCTCAACACGGTCAACGACCCGTCCGACCTGCGCAAGCTGGAGCGCAAGGCGCTGCACCAGCTCGCCGAGGAGCTGCGCGCCTTCGTGCTCGACTCGGTGTCGAAGACCGGCGGGCACCTGTCATCCAACCTGGGCACGGTCGAGCTCACGCTCGCGCTGCACACGGTGTTCGAGACGCCCGAGGACCGCATCGTGTGGGATGTCGGCCACCAGACCTACCCGCACAAGATCCTCACCGGCCGGCGCGAGGCGATGGCGCGCCTGCGCATGCTCGACGGCATCTCGGGCTTCCCGCGGCGCAGCGAGTCGGCCTACGACACCTTCGGCACCGCGCATTCCTCGACCTCGATTTCGGCCGCGCTCGGCATGGCGGTGGCGGCCAGGAGGAAGGGCGAGAGCCGCAAGTGCGTCGCGGTGATCGGCGACGGCGCC
>DASTHP010000310.1:0-3787 GCA_035718125.1 Burkholderiales bacterium
CCGCGGCCGCGAGCATCAGCGCGGCGCTTTCCCCCCGGGTGATGGGGCCTTCCTGAAACGCGAGGATCAGGGCGATCCCGATGAGTGCCCAGAGCGGGATCGCGAGCAGCAGCGCAACAATGACGCCACGCACCAGGTCGCCGCCGCTGGCGTCGTTCTCTTGCGTCCGCTCCAGCGGTTCCATCGACCCATGCTAGGGGGGGCATTGCCACGAGTCCGCTGCATATCTCACAGTGTTTGACGAGCCCGACAGTGGCTGTCGTCCGCGCGCGACGAGGCAGGACACGCGGAGCAGGTATGCGTGACTTAATGCACGGCGCGCCTGCTCGCGCCGCCTGCTGGCGCCGCGCTAGAACCTGAAGCTGAACGCGAGCGAGACGGCGTCGAGGCGGTAGCCGGAGCCCTCGAACATGCGCAGCCACTCGAGGCCGAGCGACATGTTCGGAGCGAAGCCGATCTCAGCGCCCGCGCCGTAAGTGAAATCCGATTCCCACTTGTTGACGTAAAGGCCGTTGCTCTCTGCCGCAAACTTTCCGATCGTCCCGCCGGCCACGCCGTAGATGCCGAAGCGCGGCGCGAGCGGCAGGATGCCCTTGAGCAGGCCGCTGAAATAGGAACCCAGTTCCACGTTCGCCGGGCTCGCGCCCACGGTGATCTGGTCGTCGTCCAGCCCGAGGCCGGCGCGAACCTCGATGGCGAAGTGCGGATTCACGACGGTCCCCAGCACGCCGCCGATGCCAGTCAGGCTCGCGGAGGCGGAACCCGACTGCTGGTAGCTGAACTGCGAGACGCTGATGCCGCCGTAGGGCCCCGGGCGCGCCTCTTGCGCGCGCGCCGGCGCGGCCGCAACCAGGGCCAGCGCGCCCAATGCCGCGATGGCGAGCGCGTTCAACATGCGGTCACCGGGCGTGCAAACCGGCACCGCGCGGCTAGAACTTGAAGTTCAGGCCGATGGAAAGCGCATCCAGCGTGTAGTCCTGGGACGCGAACAGGCGGGCCCACTCGACGTTGATCGAGGTGGTCGCGCCGATGACGAAGTCCGCGCCGATGCCATACGAGAAATCCGCGTCGGAGCCGCTGAAGCGCAGCCCGCCGCTGCCCGCGGAAAGGTCGCCGTAGGTGACGCCGGCGATGCCGTACACGCCGATCCGCGGCGTAAGCGGCAGGATGCCCTTGGCATAGGCGCCGAGAAAGAAGTCCACCGCGACGTCGCGCGCGCCGTTGGCGACGTCGTCGTCCGTCAAGCCCGTGCTGAAGCGGCCCTCGATGGCGAAGTTCGGGTTGATGACCTTGCCGAGCGTGCCGCTGATCATCGTCGGCTTGGCGGTGCCGCGGCCTTCTTCCTCGTAGCTGACCTGGGACAAGCTGACGCCGGCATACACGCTGCCCGGAACCGTTTGACCTTGCTGCGCGTGGGCGGGCGCGAGCGCGGCGAGCGAGCCTGCGGCAACCATGGCGATGGCGAGAAATCTCATGTTGGCTCCTTTCGAGGTGACCGTTTGCGCGGGACTGGTGGGTCGTACTGGGATCGAACCAGTGGCCCCTGCTGTGTGAGAGCAGTGCTCTACCGCTGAGCTAACGACCCTGCCGGAAGAGGGCGGGATTTTAAACCAAATCCCGGCTCAGACCTCCGCCAAGGCCGCCAGGTTGCCCGCGGCCTGCTCGATGCGCGCCACGACCCTCGCGAGCGCCTCCGCGCGCGCGGACGCAGGTATCGCATCCAGTCGCGCGCCCAGGCGGTCGAACAGGCGATCCGCGTCGGGCTGCAGCGACTTCGCCGCTTTCGCCGGTCCCGCCGACCTGCCCTCGCGCGACCGGTCGATCGCGGCCGCGGCGAACGCCGCATCGATTCCCGTGCAGCGCGCGAGCACGTGGCCGTCTGGCCTGAACACATAGGTCGCCTGGCCGTCCACGCCGTAGCGCGCGAACAGTGCGTCGTGGCCGTTGGCCGGCACCTGCAGCACCTGTGCGCCGGAGACTGCGGGCCCATCGGCGCCGAAGTAGGCAACCGCAAAGCCGCCCTGCAGCTGCTCCGCGAAATGGCCGGCGCCGTAACGCCCGTCGGGCGCCGCCGCGCCGGGCTGCGCGAGCGCCGACGCGAATGCGCCGCGCTCCGCGTTGAGCGGGCTGTGCGCGTAGACGCTCGCCACCGAGAGCCGCCCGACGTTCACCATCGGGCGCGCCCAGGCGTGCCGGCGCGCGAGCTCGAGCCAGGCATCGCGCACCAGGCGCTGGCCCTCGGTTTCCGGGGCGATGAACAAGGCGCTGCGCGAGGCGATCTCTACGTTCTCGCGCGCGGCGAAATGCCGCTCGGACTCGTAGGTCTCGAGCAGGGCGGGCGCCGCCTTGCCCTGCACGACCAGCGCGAGCTTCCAGGCGAGGTTGTTCGCGTCCTGCACCGCGCGGTTGCCGCCGCGCGCGCCGAAAGGCGAGTGCTGGGCGGCGGCGTCGCCCATGAAGAACACGCGCCCGTGGGTCATCCTCTCGAGCGAGCGCCGCCGGAAGCGCCAAGGCCCCACCCAGACGAGCTCGAAGGGCGTGTCCGGGCCGAGGAGCTTGCGCAACCTGGCTTCCGCGCGCCCGGGCTTCGCCTCGCTCTCGGGATCGGCATAGTGCGTGATCAGCCAGTCGGTGCGCCACACACCGTCGGCCATCTGGTGGTACCAGATCGCGCCGCCGCCGTTCTCCGGCGCGTCAAGGTAGGAGCGGCGCACGGCGCCCGGGGTGCCTTGCAGCTTCACGTCGGCGATGCACCAGATGTTCTCGAAGAGCGCGGATTCCTCGTCTGCCGCGCCGAGCTTCTCGCGCAGCACGCTGTGCGCGCCGTCGGCGGCGACGACGTACTGTGCGCGCAGACCGTAGCGGCCCACGGGCGTCTCCACCGTGAGCGCCACGTGATCGGTTTGCTGCTTCACGTCCACGACCCGGTTCTTCCAGCGCAGCGCATCGGGCGCCACGCGCGCGAGCGCCTCCACCAGGTACTGCTCTACATAGAACTGCTGCAGGTTCACGAAGGCGGGAAACTTCTGGTCCTGCTCGGGCTGCAGGTTGAAGCGGAAGATGCGCTCGCCGCGCACGAACACGTCGCCCTCGTTCCAGGTGACGCCCTTGGCGCGGATGCGCTCGGCGACGCCGAAGCGGTCGTAGATCTCGAGCGATCTCTTGGCATGGCAGATGCCGCGCGAGGAAAGGCCTTGCGCGCCCACCGTGTCGTCGTCGTCGAGCAGCACGCAGGTGACGCCGCGGCTCGCGAGTTCCAGCGCCGTCACCAGCCCCGCGAGCCCCGCGCCCACGATCGCCACCGGATAGAGCGGGCTGGCGGCGCCCAGGAGCTCGGGCGGCCGGTGGAACTCGTACTTCGGCAATACGTAGCCCGGCATATGCTCGGGCTGGAAAGTCGCAGCCATGGGAAAATCCTAGCATCCATGACGATTCGCACCCGCTTCGCGCCCAGTCCCACCGGCTACCTGCACATCGGCGGCGCCCGCACGGCGCTGTATTCCTGGGCGTTCGCGCGCCGCCACGGCGGCAAGTTCATCCTGCGGATCGAGGACACCGACACCGAGCGCTCCACGCGCGAGTCGGAAGACGCCATCCTCGAGAGCATGAAATGGCTGGGCCTGGACTGGGACGAGGGCCCCTTTTTCCAGATGCAGCGCCTGGCGCGCTACCGCGACGTCGCCGAGCGGCTGATCGCCTCGGGCGATGCCTACCACTGCTGGGCGACGAAGGAGGAGCTTGATGCGATGCGCGAAGGCCAGCGCGCGCGCGGCGAGAAGCCGCGCTA
>DASTHP010000311.1:0-2049 GCA_035718125.1 Burkholderiales bacterium
CGCGAGGTACACCACCTGCTGGCCGATGGTGGCCCAGGAGTCGATGCGCCCCACCGTCAGCATGTCGAACACGAAGCCGGCAGCGAAGAACGTGACGGCGACGGCGCGCTCGTTCTCCTTGAAGGTGCGCTCGAGCCGGTCCAGGATCGCCGGCGGCGCGTCGGCAGTCCCCTGCCCCGGCGCGGAGTTCATGCGGCGGATTGTAGCCGCCGCGGCCATGCGCTCCTCAGCGCGCGCGTGGCGTGGTGCGCAGGCCCTCGCGATCGAGCAGCTGGTTGATCATGTCCTGCATGATGTCGAGGCGCTCTTCCAGGATGCAGTCGCGCTTCGCCGCCTGATCGTCGAGCTTCGTGCACACGCTGGCGACGTAGGGCCCGCGGCCGAATCCGCGCCCCATCATGCCGCCGCCCGGTCCCATGCCTGCACCGGGTCCCATGCCTGCACCGGGTCCCATGCCCGCGCCGGGTCCCATGCCTGCACCAGGTCCCATGCCTGCACCGGGTCCCGTGCCTGCGCCAGGACCTTTGCCCGCGCCCGGCCCCGCGCCTGGTCCCTTGCCTGCACCAGGTCCCTTGCCCGCGCCGGCGCCCGGGCCATAGCCCGGCCCGTAGCCAGGGCCGGGGCCGCCCATCATCGGGCCGTAGCCGCGCATCGCGCCAAACCCCTGCTGCATCGTCTCGTAGTGCTCGCGCAGCAGCTTCTCGCGCTCCTTGGGATCCGTGGTCGCGCGGATCTTGTCCATCTGCTCGTGCATCGCCTGCATGCGCCCCCACATCTGCTGGCGGTACTGCTCGAAATCCGCGCGCGGCCCAGGGCCGGGCTGCGCCAGGACCGGAGCCGCAAGCGCTGCTGCCAGGATGCCCAATGCCAGTTTCATCTTCATGGTTACTCCTCTCGCTTGATCGTCACCTCTGACGCAGTATCCCGCTACGTGGTTCCGGTCGCTTGATGTGGGTCAAGCCACATGAGGGCGGCGCCTCCTAGCATGGCCCGGGCATGCAGATCGAAGCACCTTCGCCAGCGAGCCCCGACTCCCGACACGGCTTCGCGCTCTTTGCGCTCGGCTTTCGACCGTTCTACCTGCTTGCGGGTGCCTACGCCGCGCTCGCCGTCCCCGTCTGGGCGCTGCAGTACGCGGGCTGGCTGCCGCGCGCGAACATCGTGTGGCACGCGCACGAGATGATCCTCGGCTACGCCTTCGCGGTGATCGCGGGGTTCCTGCTCACCGCCGTGCGCGCCTGGACTGGCCAGCCCACGCCGACAGGGGTCGCGCTCGCGGCGATCGCGGCGCTGTGGCTGCTCGCGCGCGGGCTCGCCCTGGTGTCGCTGCCTGCCGCTGCCGTCGCAGGCGCCTTCTTTGCCGTGGCGGTCGCCTGGGGCATCGGCCAGCCGCTGGTGGCGGCGGGCAACCGGCGCAACCTGTTCTTCATCGCGCTGGTGCTCGGCCTCGGTGCGGCGGGCATCCTGCTGCAGGTCTGGCCCCAGCTCGGCATCGCGCTCGGCCTGGACGTGGTGCTCTTCGTCATGACGGTGGTCGCCGGCCGCGTGGTGCCGATGTTCACCAACAACGCCATCGCGGGCGCGGGCGCGCGGCGCAGCGCCTGGCTGGAGAAAGCGGCACTCGGCGCGATCCTCGCGCTCATCGCGCTCGACATACTCGAGCTCGCGCTGCCGGCGGCAGTGGTCGCGCTGATGGCGGCGGCCGCGCACGCCGCGCGCCTCGCGCTGTGGTCGCCGCACCGGACGCTGCGCAAGCCCATCGTCTGGATCCTGCACGTCTCGTACGCCTGGATCGTCGCGCACCTGCTGCTGCGCGGCCTCGCGGGTTTCGGCCTCGTGCCGGTCGCGCTCGCGACGCACGCGCTCACGGTGGGCGCCATCGGCGGGCTGACGCTCGGCATGATGACGCGCACCGCGCGCGGCCACACGGCGCGGCCGCTCGTCGCGGGCGCGGCGGAGACTGCCGCCTATGCGCTCGTGCAACTCGCGGCGGTCGCGCGCGTGCTGGTGCCGCTCGCGTTCCCGGGCCTGTATCTCGCCGCGACGCTC
>DASTHP010000312.1:0-3580 GCA_035718125.1 Burkholderiales bacterium
GCAGGACCAGTCGCAGAAGATCTACGGCGACAACACGCGCGCTTCGCAGGACCTGTGGGCGCAGTTCATGAACCTGCAGGGTCCCGCCATGCAGAGCCTGATGCAGGCCTACATGGAGCAGAGCCAGAAGGTGTTCGCGCAATTCCAGGACCAGATGCAGAGCCAGGCGCGCAACATGTTCACCGGCTTCCAGTTCCCCGGCTTCCAGCCGCCGGCGCAGACGAAGCCCGAGCCCGACAGCAAGTAGGAGTGGTCCCCACGGCACCTCGTGCCGTCCCCAGGGTCGGCTTCGTGTCTTTGGGCTGCCCCAAGGCCCTGGTGGACTCGGAGCGCATCCTCACGCAGCTGCGCGCCGAGGGCTACGCCACCGCCAAGGACTACGGCGGCGCCGACCTCGTCATCGTCAACACCTGCGGCTTCATCGACGCCGCGGTCGAGGAATCGCTCGGCGCGATCGGCGAGGCGCTCGCCGAGAACGGCAAGGTGATCGTCACCGGCTGCCTCGGCGCGAAAGCGGGCGTCGTGCAATCGGCGCATCCGGCCGTGCTCGCAGTGACCGGCCCGCACGACACCGAAGGCGTGATGCGCGCGGTGCATCGGCATCTGCCGAAGCCCCACGACCCGTTCACGGATCTGGTGCCGCCGCAAGGCATCCGGCTCACGCCGCAGCACTACGCCTACCTGAAGATCTCGGAGGGCTGCAATCACCGCTGCAGCTTCTGCATCATCCCCTCGATGCGCGGCGATCTCGTCTCGCGCCCGGTCGGCGAAGTGATGCAGGAGGCGGAGCATCTGCTGGCGGCGGGCGTGAAGGAGCTGCTCGTGATCTCGCAGGACACCAGCGCCTACGGCGTGGACGTGAAGTACCGCACCGGCTTCTGGCGCGGGCGGCCGCTGAAGACGCGCATGACCGCGCTGTGCGAGGCGCTCGGCGAGCTCGCCGGCACCTATGGCGCGGGCGGCGCGTGGGTGCGGCTGCACTACGTCTATCCCTACCCGCACGTGGATGAGGTGATCCCGCTCATGGCGCAGGGGAAGATCCTTCCCTACTTGGATGTGCCGTTCCAGCACGCAAGCCCGCGCGTCCTCAGGCTCATGAAGCGCCCGGCCAGCGCGGAGAAGGTGCTCGAGCGCCTCGCCGCGTGGCGCCGCATCTGCCCGGAGATTGCCGTGCGCAGCACCTTCATCGTCGGCTTTCCGGGCGAAACGGAGGCCGAGTTCGAGGAGTTGCTGCAATTCCTGGAGGCGGCGCAGCTGGACCGCGTGGGATGCTTCGCCTACTCGCCGGTGGAGGGTGCGGCGGCCAATGCGCTGCCGGATCCGGTGCCGGACGCGGTGAAGGAGGAGCGCCGCAAGCGCTTCATGCACGCGCAGCAGAGAATCAGCGCGCGCAAGCTGAAGGCGAAGGTCGGCAGGAAGCTCAAGGTGCTCATCGATGCGCCGGGCGTGGGACGCACGGCGGGCGATGCGCCCGAGATCGACGGCACGGTGCGCTTCAAGGGCGGCAAGGCGGGCGAGTTCGCACAGGTTCTGATCGAGCGCGCGGGCGCGCACGATCTTCACGGGAGACTGACATGACGACCAGGCAAGTGGTGGTAGTGGGCGGAGCGCGCACGGCGATCGGCGATTACGGCGGCGCGCTCAAGGATTTCCCGCCGACCAAGCTCGGCGCGATCGCCATCAAGGAAGCGGTGGCGCGCGCCAAGGTGGATCCGGCGAGCATCGGCCACGTGGTGATGGGCAGCGTCATCCACGGCGAGGCGCGCGACATGTACCTGTCGCGCGTCGCGGCCCTCGACGCGGGGCTGCCGGTGGGCACGCCCTGCCTTACGGTGAACCGCCTGTGCGGCTCCGGCTTGCAGGCGATCGTGTCGGCTGCGCAGCACATCCTGCTGGGCGATACGGACACCGTGGTGGGCGGCGGCGCCGAGAGCATGAGCCGCGCAGCCTATTTCCTGCCGGCGGGGCGCTGGGGCCAGCGCATGGGCGATGCGGCCGTCGTGGACGCGATGACCGCGGCGCTGCACGACCCCTTCGGCCACGGACACATGGGCGTCACCGCGGAGAACATCGCCGCGAAGTACGGCTATACGCGGGAGCAGCAGGACGCTTTTTCCGTCGAATCGCACCGGCGCGCGGCGAACGCGCTGGAGAAGGGCTACTTCAGGAGCCAGATCGTGCCGGTGGAGGTGAAGACGAAGAAGGGCGTCGAGCCCTACGCGCTGGATGAGCATGTGCGCCCGGGCGCGAAGATGGAGGACCTCGCCAAGCTCAAGACGGTGTTCAAGAAGGACGGCACCGTCACCGCGGGCAACGCCTCGGGCATCAACGACGCGGGCGCGGCGATCGTCATGATGGAAGCGGGTGCGGCGGCGAAGAAGGGCCTGAAGCCGCTGGCGCGGCTCGTGGCCTACGCGCACGCGGGCGTGGAGCCCCAGGTGATGGGCCTCGGTCCGATCCCGGCGGTGAAGCGCGTCTTCGAGAAATCCGGCCTCAAGCCCGCCGACATGGACGTCATCGAGTCCAACGAAGCGTTCGCCGTGCAGGCCATGGCGGTGACCAAGGACGTCGGCCTCGACCCCGCCAAAGTGAATCCCAACGGCGGCGCCGTGGCGCTCGGCCACCCGATCGGCGCCACCGGAGCGATCCTCACGGTGAAGGCGCTCTACGAGCTCGAGCGCACGCAGAAACGCTACGCTCTGGTCACCATGTGCATCGGCGGCGGCAAGGGTATCGCCGCCATCTTCGAGCGCGCCTGAAAATGGGGTCAGGGCTGAATTTCGACTCGCAAGCGAAATTCGGCCCTGACCCCGGTTTTGATGGCTGAACCTCGAAAGCCTCGCATTGGCTTGGCCCTCGGCGCCGGCGGCGCGCGCGGCTGGGCGCACATCGGCGTGATCCGCGCGCTCGCCGAGGCGGGCGTGAAGCCCGACGTGGTGAGTGGCACCTCGATGGGTGCGCTGGTCGGCGCGGCCTACGCGGCGGGTGAGCTGGAGCGGCTCGAGGGCTGGGCCAAGTCGCTGGGCCGGAAGGACGTGCTCGGCCTGATGGACTTCACCTTGCGTGGCGGCCTGATCCGCGGCGTGAAGCTGTTCGACTTCTTCCGCGCGCGCGTCGCGGACCGCGACGTGGCCGCGCTGCAGCTGCCCTTCGGCGCGGTGGCGACCGAGCTCACCACGGGGCGCGAAGTGTGGCTGCGCGAGGGCAGCATGTTCGATGCGGTGCGCGCCTCGATCGCCATCCCCGGGGTGTTCTCGCCGGTGATGCGCAGCGGGCAATTGCTCGTGGACGGGGGCCTGGTGAATCCGGTGCCGGTGTCCCTGTGCCGCGCGCTTGGCGCCGACATCGTCATTGCCGTCGACCTGGGCTGGGCCAAGCTCGGCTACTTCCGCGAGCGCCGGGACGCGAAGTTCCCGCCGAAGCTCGCGCACGACACGAACGATCTGGCGTGGTGGGAGCGCGTCCTGCGGCTTGCGGCGGTGGGCAAGGAAGAACCGGCCGACAGCATGCCTTCGGTCCTCGCCGTCTTCATCACCAGCATCGACATCATGCAGGTGCGCATCGGCCGCAGCCGCCAGGC
>DASTHP010000313.1:0-5898 GCA_035718125.1 Burkholderiales bacterium
GCGAAGATCGTGAACATCATTGGCGCGCACCGCTTCAACACCATCCTCAGGCGCACGCAGGATTGCGTGGACATCGCCTGCACCGGGGTCCTCAAGTGAGCATCCAGGTTGAGCGGGCGTTCGGCGAGGTGGTCGAGGGCGAGGCGGTCGTGTCGGAAGAGGGCTTCTCGCCGCGCTACGACCTCGACCGCTGGTCCGGGGTCATCACCAAGCCGGGGCACAAGCTCGAGGGCGTGAGCCTGAAGGACAAGATCTGCTTCTTTCCCACGGCCAAGGGCGGGATTGCCGCCGGCTGGGCGTTTTTCGACATCAAATGGAAGAAAATCGCCCCCAGAGCGTTCATCTTCGGAGTAACCAATCCGGTGATGGTGCAGGGGGCCATTTTTGCGGGCATCACCATAACTGAAGGCTGGACGCCGCATCCCCGCGGCGAGGTTGCAACGGGAGATTGGGTGCGCGTCGATCCAGCCGCAGGATTCGTGCAAGTTTTGAGGAGAAATTCATGATCAGGCATCTGGCAATCGTTCTGGCAGTTGCGGTGCTGGCGGGCTGCGCAGCGACAGGATCGAAACTGGAACCCGGGGCGACGCGGGCCGAGGTCGAGAAGACGATGGGCAAGCTCTCGGAGTCGGTGGTGCGCGCGAACGGCGATACGCTGCTCTACTTCTCGCGCCAGCCGGACGGCCGGGCCATCTATGTGGCCACCATCGGCCCGGACGGCAAGCTGCGCGGCGAAGTCCAGCAGACCCTGACCCGCAGGAACATTGCCGGGATCAAGGCCGGCATGCAGGCCAAGGAGGTTCGCGAGTTGCTCGGCCCCCCGGGCAAGGCGAGCCGCCAGACCGTCTCCATCGCGTTCGAGCCCGCACAGCGCGACATCTGGGAATACCTGTGGACCGACGTGTCGGAAATGCGCAAGCTCTACCTGCAGTTTTCCAGCGACGGCATCCTGCGCGAGAAGAACGACAGCCTCGACTACGAGAATGACAAGTCCAAATCGATGCCCTGAGCGGCGCTCGACGATGGCCCGCATCGCCGTCACTCTCGCGGCGCTGGGCGTCATCGCGGGGTGCGCCTCGTTCGACGGGCGCAACCTGGTACCGGGCAAGTCGACGCGGGCCGAGGTCGAGGCCACCATGGGCCGGCCGACCGAGGTCCTCCAGCGTCCCAACGGCGACACGCGGCTGTATTTCTCGCGCCTGCCGTTCGGGCGCGAGATCTACGTGGCCACCGTCGGCGGCGACGGCGTGCTGCGCGGCATCGAGCGCACCCTGACCCGCAAGAACATCTCCGTCAACCTCAAGGAGGGCATGAGGGCCGCGGAAGTCCGCGAGCTCCTCGGCCCGCCCTACCGCAGCGTCTACATGAAGCTCATCGACCGCGACGTCTGGGAATACCCCTGGCGGATCGTGGAGGACAAGCGGATTCTGTGGGTGCAGTTCTCGCGGGACGGCGTCGTGCAGGAAGTCATCGAGATGCACGACTTCGAGGCGGATCCGCCCAGCGGCCCCCCGGGGACCAAGCCCTAGCTAGGCCTGCCGCCGCAGCTCGGTCTTGAGCACCTTGCCGTAGTTGTTCTTGGGCAGGGCGTCGACGAAGCGGTAGTCGCGGGGCCGCTTGAAGCGCGCGATGTGCTCGAGGCAGAGCGCGTCGAGCTCCTGCGCCGTCACGCTGCCGCGGCGGACCACGAAGGCCACCACCTCCTCGCCCCACTCCGGGTGGGCTCGCCCGATCACCGAGCACTCGGCCACCGCGGGGTGCCGGAGCAGCACTTCCTCGATCTCGCGCGGGTAGATGTTGGAGCCGCCCGAAATGATCATGTCCTTGGAGCGGTCGCGGATCGTCAGGTAGCCGGCCTCGTCCAGGCTGCCCAGGTCGCCGGTGTGCAGCCAGCCGCCGCGCAGCGTCTGCGCGCTCGCCTGGGGGTTCTCCCAGTAGCCGGCCATCACGCAATCCGAGCGCGTGAGGATCTCGCCGATCTCGCCCGCGGGCAGATCGCGGTCCTCCCCGTCGACCACGCGCACTTCCACTCCAGTGCGCGCGTACCCGCAGGTTTCCAGGTGCTGGCGCGCGGCGTGCTCGGACTGCGGCAGCCCCGTGATGGTCATCGGGCTCTCGCCCTGGCCGAAAAGCTGGTACAGGCGCGGACCGAACAGATCGATCGCGCGCAAGGCATCCGCCACATACATGGGCGCGCCGCCGTAGCTGATCGTCTTCAAATTGCGCAGGTCGGCGCTGCCCGCGGCGCCGCTCGCGAGCAGGCGCACGATCATGGTGGGCGCGGCGAAAAAGGATACGCCGCGATGTGCCGCGATGAGGCCGAAGACCTCCTCGGCCTCGAAGCCGCCGCTCTCCGGGATCACGTTGAGTGCGCCGGCGGCGACGTGCGGCACGCCGTAAAGGCCCGAGCCGTGCGACATCGGAGCGGCGTGCAGGATGGAATCGCCCGGCCCGAGGGGGTCGATGTCTGCATAGTAGGCCTGCGTGGCGAAGAGCAGGTTGCGGTGCGTGAGCATCGCCCCCTTGGGCACGCCGGTAGTGCCGCTGGTGTAGAACAGCCACGCAAGGTCGTCCGGGCGCACTTCGGCGGGGGCGGCCGGCGTGCCATCCAGCGCCGCGCAGGCGGGTGATGTCACGTCGATGACTTCGCATCCCGCGACCGCGCCGGCGAGGTCGGGAGTCGCGAAGCACAGCTTCGCCCCCGAGTTGCCGATGATGTAGGCGACTTCCTTCGGGTGGAGCTTCGCGTTGACCGGCACGGCGGCGAGGCCCGCGTGCCAGCAGGCGAACATCACCTCGTAGTATTGCGGGCAGTTCTTCATGACCAGCGCCACGCGATCGCCCGGCGCGAGGCCGAAGCGGCTGCGCATGCCGGCAGCGAGCTGCGCCACGCGTGCGGCGAGCCGGCCATAGCTGGCCACGGTGCGCGCGCCCACGGCGATCGCCGGCGCCTGCGGCAGGCGGCGCGCGGCGGCGGCGAGCAGCCGGGCGAGGTTCATGGCAGGCCGAAGAACGCGCGTGCGTTGCGCGTGGTCGCCGCGGCAAGATCCTCGAAGGGCTCGGCGCGCGCGCGCGCGACGGCGCGCGCGATGTGCGGCAGGAATGCCGGCTCGTTGCGCCTTGCCTTGGGCTGCGGATGCAGGTCGCGCGGCGTGAGATAAGGCGCATCGGTCTCCAGCAGCAGCCGGTCCTGCGGGATCTCTTTCACCAGGTCGACCAGGTGCCGGCCGCGCCGCTCGTCACAGATCCAGCCGGTGATGCCGATGTACAGGCCCAGCGCCAGGTAAGCGCGCAACTCGTCGGCGCCGCCGGTAAAGCAATGCGCCACTGCCTTGCCGACGCGGTGGTGGCGCAGGATCTCGGCAAAGCGCGGGTGCGCATCGCGCGAGTGCAGGAACAAGGGCTTGTCGAGTTCGGCCGCAAGCTCGAGCTGCGCGACGAACCACTGCTCCTGGTCGGGGTGCGGCGAATAGTTGCGGTTGAAGTCCAGGCCGCATTCGCCCACGGCGAGGACGCGCGGGTGCCGGGCGAGCTCGCGCAGTGCCGGTAGGGTGGCGGCATCGCACTCGCGCGCCTGGTGCGGGTGCACGCCGGCGGTGGCGAAGAGCCCGTGCGCCTCGGCGAGCTCGGCGGCGCGCCGGCTCTCGTCGACCGAGGTGCCGGTGACGATCAGCGCGCCGACGCCCGCCGCGCGCGCGCGCGCAAGCACCGCGTCGAGGTCGTCGCGAAACGACGCATGCGTGAGGTTCGCGCCGACGTCGACCAGCGTCATGCCTGGCGCAGCCTCAGGCCGACGCGGGTGACACGGCCCTCCTCGATCTCGCGCACCACCAGCTCGGCGCCGCCCATCGCCACGCGGTCGCCGATCACGACGCGGCCGTGGAACACCTCGTCGAGGTACTGCGCCAGCGTCTTCGCCGCGACCCCCTCGGGGATGGCGAAGCCGTAGACCGCGGCGAGGTCGCCCGCCACGGCGTCGCCATTGAGCACGAAGTCGCCGAAGTACCGGTGCTCCTCGAGACGGTCCGGCTCGAGATGCGGGTCGAACAACGCGCTCAAGCGCGCAAGGCTCGTCGGCCGCGCCAGCATGTAAACGTAGTCCCCGGCGCGGAACTGCAGCTCGCCGCGCAGCGGCTGCGGCATGCCGTCTCGCATGACCGCCATCACCTGCTTGTCCTCGGGCAGCTCCAGGTCCGCGAACCTGCGGCCGGCAATCGGGCTGCGCGGCCGGATTTCATAGCACAGGATCTCGTGCTCGAAATGCCCGGGTATGTCGAGCGTGACGCGCTGCAGCGGCTCCGTGGTCGGCGGCACCTCGAGCCGCAGCCAGCGCGCCGCGGGCGCGATGGTCCAGCCCTGCAGCAGCAGCGAGACCAGCACGATGAAGAACGCGACGTTGAAGTACAGGCGGGCGTGGTCGGCGCCGTAGATGAAGGGAAACAGGGCGAGCACCACCGGCACGGCGCCGCGCAGTCCCACCCAGCTGATGAACGCCTGTTCGCGCCAGGGAAAGCGGAACGGCAGCAGGCACAGTGCGACGGCGGCGGGGCGCGCGACCAGCATGAGGAAGGCCGCGATGGCGAGCGCCGGCGCCGCCACCTGCAGCAGCTCGCTCGGCGTGAGCAGCAGCCCGAGGATGAGGAACAGCACGATCTGCGACAGCCATGCCAGCCCGTCGTGCACGCGCAGGATGTTCTGCGCCGCCTGCATGCGCGAGTTGCCCAGCACCAGTCCGGCGAGGAAGACCGCCAGGAATCCGCTGCCGCCCAGCTGCGCCGTGGTCGCGAAAATGAACAGGCCTCCGGACATGGCGAGCAGGGGATACAGGCCGCTGGCGAGGGTGAGGCGGTTGACCAGCCACACGAGCAGGCGGCCGCCGGCGAGCCCGAGCGCCGCACCGATGCCGAACTGCTGCAGGAACGCGACCAGCACGACGGCGCTGAACTCCCCGCGCCCCGTCGCGAGCAACTCGAGCAGCGCGACGGTGAGGAAGATCGCCGTGGGGTCGTTGCTCGCCGATTCGATCTCCAGCGTCGCGGCCACGCGCTCCTGCAGGCCGGTACCCGCGTGCCGCAGGAGCGCGAACACGGCCGCCGCGTCAGTCGAGCCGACGATGGCGCCGAGCAGCATGCCCTGCAGCCAGCTCAGGCCGAGCGCCCAGGCGGCGAACGCGCCCACCAGCCCGGCGGTGACCACGACGCCGAGCGTCGCGAGGGTTGCTGCCGGCCAGAGGGCGACGCGGAAAGATGCCCGGCGCGTACGCATGCCGCCGTCGAAGATGATCACCGAGAGCGCCAGCGTGCCGACGAGGTAGGTGACGTCGAAGTCGTCGAAGCGGATGCCGCCGGGCCCGTCCTCCCCGGCGAGCATGCCCAGGGCGAGGAAGACCAGCAGCAGCGGCGCGCCCATGCGCGACGAGATGTCGCTCGCCACGATGCTCACGAGGAGCAGCAGCGCGCCGACCAGGATCGCGAGGTTCCAGTACTCCACCCCGCGAAGTTACCAGACCGGGACTACAGCATCTTCAGCCGGTAGAGCAGCTCGAGCGCCTCGCGCGGCGAGAGTTCGTCGGGATTGACCTGCGCCAGCGCCTCGCGCAAGGGGTCGGCGGCGGGCTCGGGCTCCGCGGGGACGGGTCGCGCGAAGAGGTCGGCCTGGCTGCCGCCGGCGCGGCTCGCATCCTCCAGTTGCTGCAGGATGCGGCGCGCGCGCTGGATCACGGGCTTGGGAACGCCCGCGAGCTGTGCCACTTGCAGGCCGTAGCTCTGCGAGGCTGGGCCTTCCTCCACGGCGTGCAGGAAGACGATCGTGTCCTTGTGCTCGACGGCGTCGAGGTGCACGTTCGCGGCCTCCTTGTACTCCAGCGCGATGCGCGTCATCTCGAAGTAGTGCGTGGCG
>DASTHP010000314.1:0-2215 GCA_035718125.1 Burkholderiales bacterium
GCGCAACAAGGCGACGCACTTCGTCGGCGTGCCGATGATCATCTTCGGCTTGTTCATCGCGCTGGGCTGGGCGCGCATCGAGGTGGGCGGCGTGACGCTCTCCGCCGCGATGCTGCTCGCTGCGGTGGTGCTGGCCTGGTACTTCCTGCTCGACGTGCCGCTCGCCGCGGCGATGCTCGTCGTCAACGCGCTGCTCCTGTACCTCGCGGACATGGTCTCGTTGCTGCCGATCGGCGTCGGCGCCATCTGGTTCCTGGTGTTCTTCGGCGGCGGCTGGGTGATCCAGCTGGTCGGCCACGCGTTCGAGGGTCGCAAGCCCGCGCTGGTGGACAACTTCTTCCAGATCTTCGTCGCGCCGATCTTCCTCGCGGCGGAGGTGTTCTTCGCGCTCGGCTACAAGCCGGCGTTGCACGCCGCGGTACAAAGGCGCGCGCGAGAGATGCGCGCGGCCGCCGGCATCGTCGAGCGCACCGCGGCAGCCTGACCCGTCAGTTCAGGCGCGCGCAGATCGCGCTCAGCTCCAGCACGCGCGCGCGCATCTCTTCGGCGTCCGGCGCGTCGGGTTCGAGCGCGGCGTAGTCGGCAAGGTCCTTGAGCGCTGCGCGATAGCACTCCAGCCGCTGGTACAGCAGGCCCCGGTCGCGCAGCTCGCCGTGCGCCTCGGGCGCCACCACCCGCATGCGGTTGAGCACCTCGAGCAGGCGCTCCGGCTTGTTCGTTTCCCGGTAGATGCCCTTCAGGTTGCGCAGCAGCCGCGCCAGGATCTGGCGCTTGCTGGCCGGCTCGAGGAACTGCTCGAGCGGCAGCTGCTCCAGCGGCACCGGCCCGGTGGCGCCTTCCGGAATCACGCGCCGCAGCCGCGCGCGCAGGTCGGCTTCCGACTGCGGCTCGCCTGCCGAGAACGGATCGAGCACCAGCAGGGACCCGCGCAGCGGCAGGCGCACCAGGAAATGGCCCGGGAACGACACGCCTTCGAGCGGCAGGCCGATGCGGCGCCCGATCTCCATGTAGAGCACCGACAGCGTGAGCGGGATGCCGGTGCGGCGATCGAGCACCTCGTTCAGGTAGCTGTTGCGCGGATCGTAGTAGTGGTCCGCGTTTCCCGTGTAGCCGAGGTCGGCGAACAGGAACTCGTTGAGCGCCACGATGCGCGCCTCGGCGTCGTTCGCCTCCGGGAGGCGGCCGCGCAGGCGGGCCGCCAGGCGCTCGATCTCGCCGAGATAGCCGTCGATGTCGAGGCCCGGATAGGCGTCCCGCGCGATCAGCAGGCAGGCACGCGCCAGGTCGATCGCGCCTTCCTCGCGCGCCAGCAGCTCGGCGAGGCGATCCGGCGCCGGCATCAGGACGGCTCCTGCCTCGCGAAGTCGCGCAACCGCAGGCCGAGCGCGTAGAGCAAGCCCAGGTACACCAGCGCGCCGAGCGCCACCAGACCGGCGACGGCCGGCACCTTGTGCTGCCAGGGCGCCCCCAGCCACCAGGCCGCCGGACCCATCGCGTAGTAGAGGGCTGCCGCCATCGCCACCACGGCAAGCAGGAGCTTCGCCGCAAACCGCGCCCAGCCGGGCTGCGGCACATAGATGGCGCGCCGGCGCAGCTGGTGATACAGCAACGCGGCGTTGAGGCAGGCGCCCAGCCCGAGGGCAAGCGCGAGGCCGGCGTGCTTGAGCGGCACGATGAACGCCGCGTTCATCAGTTGCGTCGCCAGCAGCGTGAGGATGCCGATCTTCACTGGGGTCACCACGTTCTGCCTCGCGTAGAAGCCGGGCGCGAGGATCTTCACGAGGATCATCCCCACCAGCCCGATGCTGTAGGCGACGAGCGCCTGCCGCGTCATCCAGACATCTTCCGGCGAGAACCGGCCATAATGGAACAGCGTCGCGATCAGCGGCACCGCGAGCACCGCCAGCGCGGCGGCGGCCGGCACCGCCAGCAGCAGCGTCACGCGCAAGCCCCAGTCGAGCAGCCTGCCGTAGGCGTCGCCCGCGCCGCTGGCGTGGTGGCGCGAGAGGCTCGGCAGCAGGATGGTGCCGACCGCCACGCCGAGCATGCCCGCGGGAAACTCCATGAGGCGATCGGCGTAGTAGAGCCAGGACACGCTGCCGGAGATGAGAAACGACGCGAAGATGGTGTTGATCAAGAGGGATACCTGGCTCACGGACACGCCGAACACCGCCGGCGCCATCAGGGTGAGCACGCGCCGCATGCCGGGATGGCT
>DASTHP010000315.1:0-2374 GCA_035718125.1 Burkholderiales bacterium
CGACCTGCCGCTGGTGCAGCACGACGAGCGCCTGCCGCGCCCGGAGCTGCTCGGCGACCGGGTGCAGCAGGCGCTCGAGCTGATTGCGGGCGTGCGCGCGCGCTGGCAGCGGCTGCGCAACGGCATCGACGTCGACTTCGAGGCGCTGCAGTCGCGCCGCGAGCGGTTGTCGTGGAAGACGGAGGTGCGCGAGGAGCTGCGGCGCATCTTCGCCGGGGCGCTGTACGCCAGGATCCTCGAGGGCGCCGAGGCGGTGCACGCGCGCGTGCTACGCGGCCGCGTGTTCGTCGCCCTGCACATGCACGCCGGGGACGGCAACGTGCACACCAATATCCCGGTGAACTCCGACGACTACGCCATGCTGCAGCGGGCGACGCAGGCAGTCGGGCGCATCATGCGGCTGGCGAAGTCGCTCGGCGGCGTGATCTCGGGCGAGCACGGCATCGGCATCACCAAGCTCGCCTACCTCGAGCCCGCGGAAATGGAGGCGTTCCGCGCCTACAAGGAGCAGGTGGATCCCGAAGGACGCTTCAACGCCGGCAAGCTGCTCGCCGGCGGCGGGCTGGAGAACGCCTACACGCCGAGCTTCTCGCTGATCGGCGCCGAGTCGCTGATCCTCGAGCAGAGCGACCTCGGCAGCGTGGCCAATGCCGTCAAGGACTGCCTGCGCTGCGGCAAGTGCAAGCCGGTGTGCGCCACGCACGTGCCGCGCGCGAACCTGCTCTACTCGCCGCGCAACAAGATCCTCGCCACCTCGCTGCTGATCGAGGCGATCCTGTACGAGGAGCAGACGCGCCGCGGCGTGGCGCGCGTGCACTACGACGAGTTCGCCGACGTCGGCGACCACTGTACCGTGTGCCACAAGTGCGCGAGCCCCTGCCCGGTGGACATCGACTTCGGCGACGTGTCGATCCGCATGAGGAACCTGCTGCGCCGCGCCGGCAAGCGCCGCTTCAACCCGGGCACGCGGCTCTCGATGCTGTTCCTCAACGCCACCGACCCGCGCAAGATCAAGGTCGCGCGCAAGCTGATGATCGACTGGGGCTACAAGGCGCAGCGCGCGGCGCACCGGCTGCTCGGCTTCCTCGGGCGGCGGCAGACGGCGCGGCCGCCGGCGAGCGCGGGTGCGCCGGCGCTGCGCGCGCAGGTGGTGCACTTCGTCAACAAGCCGATGCCGGCGAAGCTGCCGAAGAGGACGGCGCGCGCGCTGCTCGCCATCGAGGACGCGAAGATCGTGCCGATCGTGCGCGATCCCGCCAAGGTGACGGAGGACTCGGACGCGGTGTTCTACTTCCCGGGCTGCGGCTCGGAGCGGCTGTTCTCGCAGGTGGGCCTCGCCACGCAGGCGATGCTCTACGAGGTCGGCGCGCAGTGCGTGCTGCCGCCCGGGTATCTGTGCTGCGGCTACCCGCAGACCGCGGCGGGCGAGGAGGAGAAGGGCGAGCGCATCATCACCGCCAACCGGGTCCTGTTCCATCGCCTGGCGACGACGCTCAACTATCTCGACATCCGCACGGTGATCGTCTCCTGCGGAACGTGCCTGGACCAGCTGGAGAAGTACGAGTTCGACAAGATCTTCCCGGGCTCGCGGCTGCTCGACATCCACGAGTACCTGCTGGAGAAAGGCGTCAAGCTCGACGGCGTGCCGGGCGTGCGCTACCTCTACCACGACCCCTGCCATACGCCCATGAAGGTGCACGCGCCGCTCGAGGTCGCGCGGCAGCTCATCGGCGCGGACGTGCGGCTCTCGGCGCGCTGCTGCGGGGAGTCGGGCACGCTGGCGCTGACGCGGCCGGACATCTCCACGCAGGTGCGCTTCCGCAAGGAGGAGGAGCTGCGCCGCGACGTCACGTCGCTCGGCGGCGACGGCCCGGTGAAGGTGCTGACCTCCTGCCCCTCGTGCCTGCAGGGCCTGGCGCGCTTCGAGGCCGACAGCGGCGCGCAGGCCGACTACATCGTGGTGGAGATGGCGCGCCGGCTGCTCGGCGCGGATTGGCTGCCCGCCTTCGTCGCCAGGGCCAACGCGGGCGGCATCGAGCGCGTGCTGCTGTAGCGGCCGGCGCCGCGACCGTGCAGTAGTTGCGGGGGTGCAGCGCCTCGCTGCGGTAGAGTACGCGGCGATGAAAGAATCCGCCGCGTTCAAGCTGCCCGAGATCGACCCCGCGGCACGGCCGGAATTCACCGACGGGCCGAGCTGCAAGTCGTGGCTGGAGAACGTGCCGCTCGCCAACGTCTCCACCGCGCAGCGCCAGCTGCTGATCCATATCGAGGAGCTCAACCGCTTCGCCGCGCCCGCGCGCGGGCGGCTCGAGGCGCTGGAGGCGGTGCGCGAGGCGGTCCACTTCGTGCAGGTCGAGCAGGCCAAGCGCTTCAC
>DASTHP010000316.1:0-5360 GCA_035718125.1 Burkholderiales bacterium
CCTCGGGCAGCAGCCGGTAGCCGCCCCAGTGCGGCGGGCGCGGCGGATGCTTGCCGTACTTGTGCTTCATGCCCTCGAGGGCGCGCTCCAGCGTCGCCCGGTCGGCCACGCGCTCGCTCTGCGCGGAGGCCCAGGCAGAGAGCCGGGCGCCCAGCGGCCGCGAGTCGAAATAGGCATCGGAGTCCGCTGCCGGGACTTTCTCCGTGCGGCCCTCGATGCGCACCTGGCGCTCGAGCTCCGACCACAGGAACACCAGGCATGCACGCGGTTCCGCGGCGAGCTCGCGGCCCTTGCGGCCCGCGTAGTTGGTGTAGAAGACGAAGCCGCCGCCCTCGATGCCCTTGAGCAGCACCACCCGCGCGGCCGGTGTGCCGTCGGCGCCCACGGTGGCGAGCGTCATGGCGTTGGCAAGCGGCAACTCGGCGCCCTGCGCCTCCTCGAACCAGTGCTGGAACTGGGCGAGGGGATCGGCGAGCGCGTGCGCCTCCGAGAGCCCCGCGCGCATGTACTCCTGCCGCAGGTGCGCGATGTTCATGGGGAGGATTCTATAAGAATGAAGGCGCAAATCAGCAGGTTGCTGCGCGCAGTTCAGCGATCCGTGCAGGTGCGCCGCGCACGCGAGCCGCGCTCGCGCCGCGCTGCGCCACGAGCGTGCGCGCGCAGTCAAGCCGCAAATATGCCGCGTTTTCTCCTCGTGGCGATTGACATGCTCCTCTGGATTCGGCATCTTTCGCCCACCGCTGCTCCGCGGCGGGCCAAAAATCCGGATCTCTAGAGTTCCGTTCCGTTCAGAGGAGAAACACGATGGCGAAGAAGAAGGCGAAGAAGGCGGGCAAGAAGCGCAAGCCGAATGCGGCGTTCATGAAGCCGATGAACCCGAGCGCGACGCTCGCGGCAGTCATTGGCTCGAGCGCCCAGCCGCGCACCGAAGTGACCAAGAAGATCTGGGGCTACATCAAGCGCAACGGCTTGCAGGACAAGAAGAACCGTCGCATGATCAACGCCGACGACAAGCTCAAGGCGGTGTTCGGCGGCAAGTCGCAGGTCTCGATGTTCGAGATGACCAAGCTGGTCAACAAGCACCTGAAGTAACCGGTTCAGGGGAGTCGAAAAAAAAGCCGGGAGGCATCCACCTCCCGGCTTTTTTGTTGGGGCCGGAAATTGGGGTCAGGGCCGCATTTCTCTTGCGAGATGAAATGCGGCCCTGACCCCAATTTCCACTCCGTAAGGGAAATTCGGCCCTGACCCCGATTTTCAGCGGTGGTAGGCGGTGACCCGCTCGACCTCGTTCTTCGAGCCGAGGATCACCGCGATGCGCTGGTGCAGGGACTTCGGTTGCAGGTCGAGGATCGGCGTGGTGCCGTCGGTGGCGGCGCCGCCGGCCTGCTCGACGATGAACGACATCGGGTTCGCTTCGTACATCAGGCGCAGGCGCCCTTCCTTGTACTTCGCATCGCGCGGGTACATGAAGATGCCGCCGCGCGAGAGCACGCGGAACACGTCGGCCACCATTGAGGCGACCCAGCGCATGTTGAAGTCCTTGCCGCGCGGACCGTCCGTGCCGGCGAGGCACTCGTCGATGTAGCGCCGCACCGGCGGCTCCCAGCGCCGCTGGTTGGACATGTTGATGGCGAACTCCGCAGTGTCCTCGGGGATGCGGATGTCCGGGTGCGTGAGCACGAAGCCGAAGGACTCGCGATCGAGGGTGAAGCCGTGCGCGCCATCGCCGACGGTCAGCACCAGCACCGTGGTCGGCCCGTACACCGCGAAGCCGGCGGCCACCTGCTTGCGCCCCGGCTGCAGGAAGGCGGGCTCCTCGGGCGCGCAGAGCTCGCCGCTCGCCACCTTGGGGCAGCGCAGCGCCGAGAAGATGGTGCCCACCGAGATGTTGACGTCGATGTTGGAGGAGCCGTCCAGGGGATCGAACAGCAGCAGGTACTCGCCCTTGGGGTAGTTGGTCGGGATCGGCCGCGGCAGCTCCATCTCCTCGGAGGCGAGCGCGGCGAGGTTGCCGCCCCATTCGTTCGCCTCGAGCAGGATCTCGTTGGAGAGCACGTCGAGCTTCTTCTGCACCTCGCCCTGCACGTTTTCCGTGCCCGCCGAGCCGTGGCCGTCGGCCAGCGCGCCCTTGTTGACGCGCGTGCTGATCGCCTTGCAGGCGCGCGCCACGGTCTCGATCAGGAGGCGCAGATCGGCGTTGATCTTGCCGGCGTGCTGGCGTTGGATGAGGAACTGGGTGAGGGTGACGCGGCGGACGCTGCGGGACATGGCGGTGCTCATTTTACCCGGCGCCAGGCGAAGCCCGCGCCCGAGAAGAGGAACGCCGCCATCGACCAGAACACCGGACCCATGCCCAGCGCCGTGCCGAGCGCGCCCATGGCAAGCGGCAGGATGGTGTGGCTGCCGTTGAGCATCGTCGTGCGCACGCCGATCACCTCGCCCTGGCGCCCCGGCGGCGAGGCCGCGTAGAGCAGCGACATGATAAAGGGCTGCGCGCTGCCCAGGCCGATGCCGAGCAGGAACGAGAGCGCCATCAGCAGGGGCACCGATGTCGCCAACGGAAACAAGGCATAGCTCAGTCCAGCGATGCTCATCGCGGCGATCACCATGGGCCACTCCTTGAGGCGGCGCGAGAGCGCCGGCATCGCCAGCCGCACCATGAAGGTGGCGCCCGCGAAGGTGCCCATGATGATGCCGATGGTCGAGGCCGAGAGCCCGAGGGCCGAGCCGTAGACCGGCATGACGAAGGTGTAGAGGTCCCAGCCCATCGCCAGCACCGCGCTGGCGATGAAGGCGGCGCGCAACTGCGGCTGGCGCAGCAGGTCGCCGAGGCGCCGCTCGCCGCCCAGGTGATGCGCGCCCGCCGGACCCGGCAGCCGGTGACGCCGGGCATACAGAACCAGCGTGGCGAGCGCGGGGAACGCCGCCAGCAGGAGGAACGCGGCGCGATGGCCGGCGCCGTCGATGGCAAAACCGGCGAGCAGGGGCCCGCAGAACCCGCTGATGGAGAAGCCCAGCGCGAACCAGCTGAAGTTCACCGGGCGGTCGGCGGGCGTGCCCAGCTGGCCGATCAAGTTGTTCAGCGCCACGTGGTAGAACAGAAAGCACGTGCCGATCATCATGGCCGCGAGATGCAGCGCGACGAGGCTTGGCCAGAGCGCCGGCAGCGCCACGCTCACGACCAACCCCACGGAGCTGTAGAGCATCGGCAGGCGCGGGCCGATGCGGTCGATCTGGCGGCCCGCGTACACCGCGAGCAGCATCGGCAGGAAGGCATACAGCGCCATCAGCACGCCCACCGTGAACGGCGTCGCGCCCAGCTGGATGCCGAAGAGCGCGATCGTCATGCGGCTGCCCACGAAGGCCACGTGGGTCAGCACGGTCAGCACGATCGCCAGCTGCAGCGTCACGCGATGGATTGTCGCAGTTGGCGAGCCGCCGACCTACGGATGCGGGCGCGTTGCGGCGGTCACCAGCGAAACGCCCAGGCAGGTGACGACGATGCCCGCAATCGTGAGAGCGCTCGGCATCACGTCGAACATCAGGTACTCGAGCACCACCGCGAAGATCGGCGTGAGATACAGGATGCTGGTGACCTTGGTGGCCTGGCCGTGGCGCATCAGGGTGTGCAGGGCGTTCACGGCGAAGATCGAGGCGAGGATCACCAGGAACGCGATCGAGGCGAACAGCGCCCAGCTCCAGGTCACCTGCGCGCCTTCGACGGCAAAGGCGAGCGGCGCGAGCAGGACAAGCGAGGCGGCGAACTGGACCCAGGCGGCGCTGTAGAGGTTCACGCTGGGGCAGAACACGCGCTGGTAGAGCGTTCCGGCGGTCACGCCCGCGAGCGACAACGTGACGGCGACGAGCGCGCCGAGCGTCATCTCGCGCACGTCGATCTTGTGCCAGACGACGAGCAGCACACCCGCCAGCCCCAGCGCGACGCCGGTCCACTGGCGTGGCACGAGCCGTTCGTGCAGCCAGCGCCGGGCGACCATTGCGGTCAGCAGCGGCTGCACCGCGAGGATCAAGGCCACGATTCCCGCGGACAGGCCGAGGTACTGGGCGTAGTGGCTGCCGGAGAGCTGGATGCCGTGCATCAGGAGGCCCGCGACGATTACGTGCGCGAGCTCGCGCCGCGAGGCCGGCCATGGCGGGCGCAGCCAGAGCAGCACCGGCATGAGGCACATCAGGCCGAACGCATAGCGCAGCGACAGGAACGTGAAGGGTGCCGCGTACTGGATGCCGACCTTGGTCGCGAGGTAGCCCGAGCCCCAGATCGAGACGAAGTACCACGCCAGCAGGGTGTCTACCCAGCGGCGCGAAGCCGTGCTGGAGGCAGCGCCGACTACGGCCAGAGCGGCAGGCCGGCGAGGCCGGCGGTCTCGGGCTGGCCTGTCATCAGGTTGGCGTTTTGCAGCGCCTGGGCCGATGCGCCCTTGCCGAGGTTGTCGATGGCGCCGAGCGCCACCACGAGGCCGGTGCGCGCGTTGACCGCGTAGGAGAGGAACGCCAGGTTCGAGCCGGTCGCCCAGCCGGTGTGCGCACTGCGGCCCTTCTCGGCGGGCACCACCTTGATGAAGGGCTCGTCCTCGTAGAGTGCCGCGGCGGCTTCGTAGAGGCGCGCCGCCGTCACCGATCCGCGCGGGCGCGCGTAGCAGGTGGCGAGTATCCCCCGCGTCATCGGCACGAGGTGCGGCGTGAAGGCGATCGTCGCCTTCCTGCCGCCGACCTGCGCGAGCGCCTGCTCCATCTCGGGCACGTGCGGGTGCGCCTCCAACCCGTAGGCGAAGAGGTCTTCGTTGGTCTCCGCGTAGCCGAAGTCGCTCGCGCCGCCGCGACCGGTGCCGGTGACGCCGCTCTTGGCGTCGATGACGAGGCCTTCACATTCGATGAGGCCTTCCTTCACCAGCGGCGCGAGCGCGAGCAGCGCCGCCGCCGGGTAGCAGCCGGGGTTGGCCAGGCGTGAAGCGGTGCGGATCTTCTCGCGCTGCCCGGGGAGCTCGGTGAGGCCGTAGGTCCAGCCCTCCACGAAGCGATGGTCGCCGCCGATGTCCACCACCTTGATGGCTTTGGCCACGCGCGCGAGCGGCTCGCGCGACTTGCCGGTCGGGAGCGAGGCGAACAGCAGATCGATGCCGGCGATCTTTTCGGGCTCGAACGCCTGGATGACAAGCTTGCCCGCGGGATGCCCGGCGAGCGCGGGAAAGCGCTGCGCGAGCGCCTGGCCGGCGGTGGACTCACCGCCGACGTAGCCGATTTCGAAGGTGGGGTGTCCGGCAACGAGCCGCAGCAGTTCGCTGCCGCCATAGCCGCTCACGCCGACGATGCCGATCTTCATGGCCGGAATCGTAGCAGGTGGC
>DASTHP010000317.1:0-2271 GCA_035718125.1 Burkholderiales bacterium
TGGTCGAGCGCATCGCCGTGGCGCACGTAGTGGCTGACGTCCGCGATCGCCACCCACAGGCGGAAGCCCTTGCCCTCGCGCACCGCGTACACGGCGTCGTCGAAATCCTTCGCCGTCTCGCCGTCGATCGTCACGAAATGCAGGTCGCGCAGGTCGCGCCGGCCCTTGGCGTCGTCCTCGCGCACCGCGTCGGGCAGCGCGCGCGCCTGCGCCTCGGCGCGCCTGGAGAACGCGTGCGGCAGGTCGAACTTGCGCAGCGCGATCTCGATCTCCATGCCGGGGTCGGTGTAGTTGCCGAGCACCTCGACCACGCGGCCGACCGGCTTGGCATGCTTGGAGGGATGCGCGACCAGCTCCACGCTGACCACCTGCCCCGCCTTGGCGCGGCCGGTGTCGGCCGGCGGCACGAGGATGTCCTGCGCGATGCGGCGGTCTTCGGGCGCGACGAACAGCACGCCGTGCTCCGCGTGCAGCCGGCCGACGATGCGGCGCTTGGCGCGCTCGAGCACCTCGACGATGCTGCCCAGCGGCCGGCCGCGCGGGTCCTGGCCGGCGACGCGCACCGCGGCGCGGTCGCCGTGCAGCACCTGGCGCATCTCGCCAGGCGGCAGGAACACCCAGGGGCCACCGTCGTCCGGCGCGAGAAAGCCGTGCCCGTCGCGATGGCCCTCGATGCGCCCCGCGGTGACGGCGATGCGCTTGGAGGCCAGGTAGCTGCCGGCGCGGTTCTGCACCACGCGCCCGGATTTCTCCAGCTCGCCGAGCGCATCGAGAAAATGCGGGCGCTCGCGCGCGCCGATCGCCAGCCCGCGCAGCAGCTCGTCGCGCGTCAGCGGCGCGCGCGCGCGCTCGAGCGCGTCGAGAATCTCGTTGGCGTAGGTTGCCGGCGCGTCGCTTGCGCGCTCAGCGGTTCTGGCGCGTCTTTTCTTTGACATGATCAGTCGGTGATCCTAAAATTCGCCTCCCCTGCCGAGGTGGCGGAATTGGTAGACGCACTAGGTTCAGGTCCTAGCGGTGGCAACACTGTGGGGGTTCGAATCCCTTCCTCGGCACCACGCTCAAGCAAACGGATGGCGCAGCACGATGGTCTCGTCGCGCTCCGGTCCCGTGGAGATCAGGTCGATCGGCACGCCGGCCAGCTTCTCGATGCGCGCGAGGTACTGGCGCGCCGCCTGCGGCAGCCTGTCGTGTGACTTGATGCCGACCGTGCTTTCCTTCCAGCCGGGCAGGTCCTCGTAGACCGGCTCGCAGCGCTCGAGTTCCTCGGCGCCCACCGGCAGGATCTCCGACACCTGCCCCTCGATGCGGTAGCCGACGCAGATCTTCACCTCCTCCACGCCGTCGAGCACGTCGAGCTTGGTGATGCACAGGCCGGAGAGGCCGTTCAGCTGGATCGAGCGCTTGAGCGCGGCCGCGTCGAACCAGCCGGTGCGCCGCGGCCGGCCGGTGGTGGCGCCGAACTCCTGCCCGCGCTGGCGCAGCTGCTCGCCCACTTCGTCGGACAGCTCGGTCGGGAACGGGCCGCTGCCGACGCGCGTGGTATAGGCCTTGGTGATGCCGAGCACGTAGTGCAGGTGCTGCGGGCCGATGCCCGCGCCCGCCGCCGCCGCGCCCGCCACGCAATTGGACGAGGTGACGTAGGGATAGGTGCCGTGATCGATGTCGAGCAGCGAGCCCTGTGCGCCTTCGAACAGCAGGTTCTTGCCCGCGCGGTTGGCGTGGTACAGCGCGCGCGGCACGTCGGCCACCAGCGGCGCGCAGCGCGGCGCGAGCGCCAGCGCCTCGTCCAGGGTCTTCTGGAAGTCCACCGGGCTCTGGCGGTGATACTGCACCAGCACGAAGTTGTGGTACTCGAGCAGCTCGCGCAGCTTCTCGGCGAAGCGCACCGGCTTGAACAGGTCCTGCAGGCGGATGGCGCGCCGCGCCACCTTGTCCTCGTAGGCCGGGCCGATGCCGCGCCCGGTGGTGCCGATCTTCTGCGCGCCGCGCGCCGCCTCGCGCGCCGCGTCGAGCGCGGCGTGATACGGCAGGATCAGCGGGCAGGCCTCGGACACGCACAGGCGCGCCTCCACGCCCTGCACGCCGGCCGCGGCCAGCTCGTCCATCTCCTGCACCAGCGCCTGCGGCGAGACCACGACGCCGTTGCCGATGTAGCAGTCGACGCTGCCGCGCAGGATGCCCGAGGGAATGAGGTGCAGCACGGTCTTCTTCGCGCCGATCACCAGCGTGTGGCCCGCGTTGTGCCCGCCCTGGAAGCGCACCACGCCCTGT
>DASTHP010000318.1:0-2192 GCA_035718125.1 Burkholderiales bacterium
TCGTGGGCTACGCGCTCGCGCGCGTGCTCGAGGGCGAATTCGGTCGCACCAAGCCCGGACTGCGGCTGGAGGTGATCAGCGTGGCGCGCGGCGCGCAGGGCCGCGGCATCGGCTGGGCGCTGCATGCCGCATTGGAGGAAATCGCGCGCAAGCGCGGCCTCGCCGAGCTGCGCACCGCCACCCCCTGGCGCGATTCCGCGATGCTGAGCTTCCTCGCCGCCACGGGCTACGCGCTCTCCGGGGCGCTGGTCCTCGATAGCGTGCTGAAGGACAACCTGCTCCTCACGCGGCCCGAATCCGTCGAATCGCCCTCGCGCGACAAGCCCGGCGACCCGAACGACTGGAGCGCGCCGCAGGCCAATGACTTCGAGCAGCTTGCCCGCGACGTCGCCGACGTGCGCCTGCTCACGGCGAAGGACATCGAGGACGTGGTGCGCATCGATCGCCACGTGACGGGGCGCGACCGCCGCGCCTTCGTGCAGCACGCGCTCGACGAAGCGCTGCGCGAGACCGGGGTGCGCATCTCGCTCGCCGCGCGCATCGACGGCATCATGGCCGGGTACGTCATGGCGCGCGCCGACCTCGGCGACTTCGGCCGCACCGAGCCGGTGGCGGTGATCGACACGCTCGGCGTGGCGCCGGAGTACGCGCACCGCGGTGTCGGCCACGCCCTCATGCAGCAGCTGTTCCTCAACCTCGATGCGCTGCGCATCGAGCGCGTGGAGACGGTGGTCGCGGTGCAGGCGCTGCCGCTGCTGGGCTTCTTCCTCGACACGGGCTTCGCGCCCGCGCAGCGCCTCGCGTTCGTCAAGCGCCTGTCATGAAAGCCAGGCCGCCGGGGCCCTTCCTCGAGTGGAGCGACCGCTACGCGGTCGGCGTCGCGGTCATCGACGGCCAGCACCGCGAGATGCTCGACCTCGCCAACCGCCTGTTCGCGGGGCTGCAGGCGGGCCGCGAGCGCGAAGAGCTCGTCGAGACGCTGCGCGAGCTGGTGCGCGCGACCGAGCACAACATCGCCACCGAGGAGCGCCTGATGCAGGAGCACGGGCTCTCGCTCGGGCACCACCACGAGGAGCACGCGCGGCTCCTGGAAGCCATCCGGCGCTTCGAGGTGCCACTGGACGCGGGCGGCCTCGGCGCCATGGGGCGCTTCCTGCGCGAGTGGCTGCTCGGGCACATCGACGAGGACGACCGGCCGTTCGCCGAGCAATTGCGCTCGCGCGGCGTGGCCTGAGATCACCCAAGGAGTTCACCATGAAGCTCAACGGCAAGACTGCAGTGGTCACCGGCGGCGCATCGGGCATCGGCCGCGCCACCGCCGAGACGCTCGCCGCGGCAGGCGCGCACGTGATCCTCGGCGACGTGAATACCGAGGCCGGCGAGACTGCGGCCGCCGCGATCCGCGCCAAGGGCCAGGGCGCCGACTTCCTGCGCCTAGACGTCACGGACCTCTCCTCCATCGAGGCGTTCCGGCGCGAGGCGCTCGCGCGCCGGAAGCAGGTGGACATCGTGGCGAACGTCGCCGGCTGGGGCAAGACCGAGGCCTTCGTCAAGAACACGCCCGAGTTCTGGAAGAAGCTCGTCGACCTCAACCTGATGGGCCCGATCCACGTCGCGCGCGCCTTCATCGAGCCGATGATCGAGCGCCAGTCCGGGAAGATCGTGAGCGTCGCGAGTGACGCCGGGCGCGTGGGCAGCCTCGGCGAAACCGTGTACTCGGGCGCCAAGGGCGGCGTCATCGCCTTCACCAAGGGCCTCGCCAGGGAGCTCGCGCGCTTCAACATCACCGTCAACTGCGTCTGCCCCGGCCCCACCGATACGCCGCTGATGGCCGCGGTGCCCGACAAGATCAAGGAAGCCTTCGAGCGCGTCACGCCCATGCGGCGCCTGGCGAAGCCACAGGAGATCGCCGACGCGATCCTGTTCTTCTCGAGCAGCCGCTCGGACTTCGTCACCGGGCAGGTCCTGTCGGTGAGCGGCGGCCTTACCATGGCCGGCTGATCGCACCCCAACAAGGAGAAACAACCATGTACAAGCTCAAGGCCGCCGACTGGCGCCCGCAGCATTTCAAGTGGGAAGTGAAGGACCGCGTGGCGACGGTGTCGCTCAACCGCCCGGAGCGCAAGAATCCGCTCACCTTCGAGAGCTACGCGGAGCTGCGCGACACCTTCCAGAAGCTGCAGTACGCCGAC
>DASTHP010000319.1:0-2725 GCA_035718125.1 Burkholderiales bacterium
GTACACGCGGCCCACGGCGATCCACGCCAACCTCAAGGCCTTCCTCGTCAACCGGGTGGGGGACTTCGGCTTCATCCTCGGCATCGGCCTGGTGCTCGCGTACTTCGGCAGCCTCGACTACGCGCAGGTGTTCGGCAAGGCCCCCGCGCTCGCGGCGCCGCTGACGCTGATCTGCATCTGCCTGTTCGTCGGCGCGATGGGCAAGAGCGCGCAGTTCCCGCTGCACGTCTGGCTGCCCGACTCGATGGAAGGCCCGACGCCGATCTCCGCGCTGATCCACGCGGCCACCATGGTGACCGCGGGCATCTTCATGGTGGCGCGCATGGCGCCGCTCTACGAGCTCTCGCCGACCGCGCGCTCGGTGGTGCTGGTGATCGGCGCGATCACGGCGCTGTTCATGGGCCTGGTGGCGCTCACGCAGTTCGACATCAAGCGCGTGGTCGCCTACTCCACGCTCTCGCAGCTCGGCTACATGACGGTGGCCCTCGGGGCCTCCGCCTACTCGGCGGCGATCTTCCACCTGATGACGCACGCCTTCTTCAAGGCGGTGCTGTTCCTCGGCGCGGGCTCGGTGATCATCGCGCTGCACCACGAGCAGGACATGCGCCGCATGGGCGGCCTCAAGCAGACCATGCCCATCACCTACTGGACGGTGCTCGTCGGCGCCATCGCTTCGGCCGGCATCCCGCCCTTCGCCGGGTTCTTCTCCAAGGACGCGATCATCGAGGCGGCGCGGCTCTCCACGACGCCGGGGGCGGCCTTCGCCTACTTCTGCGTGCTCGCCTGCGTGTTCGTCACCGCCGCCTACACCTTCCGCATGGTGTTCATGGCCTTCCACGGCGCGCCCCGCTTCGACGCGGCGCACCCGCCGCACGAATCGCCCAAGGTGGTCACCGTGCCGCTGGTGCTGCTCGCCATCCCGTCGTTCGCCTCGGGCTGGTGGATCGGCAGCGTGGTCTACAGCGACTTCATCCGCAATCCGGGGGTGGAGTACCACGGGCTCTGGAGCTTCATGCTGCACGGCGTCAGCGCACCGCCGTTCTGGCTCGCGCTCGCCGGCATCGCCACGGCGTGGTGGCTGTACCGGGTACGCACCGATTTGCCCAAGAAGATCGCCATGCGCCTGGGCGTGCTCTACGCCGTGGTCGAGCGCAAGTACGGCTTCGACGAGCTCTATGCGTGGCTCTTCGGCGCCGGCGCGCGCGTGGTGGGCACCGGCCTGTGGAAGGCCGGCGACCAGACCTTCATCGATGGCCTCGCCGTGAACGGCTCGGCGCGCGTGGTGGGCTGGTTTTCCTCCATCGTGCGGCTTTTCCAGACCGGCCTCATGAACCAGTACGCCTTCACCATGATCCTCGGCGTGTTCGTGCTCCTGACCTTGTGGTTCGCACGCAGCTAGGCCCGGAACACTGATGCCGCTCCTTTCGCTCGCCATCTGGGTCCCGATCGCCGCCGCGCTGCTGGTGCTCGCGGCGGGCGGCGACCGCAACGCGCCGCTGCAGCGCACGCTCGCGCTCGCCGGCGCGGTGGCGGGGTTCCTCGTCACCATCCCGCTGTACGTGGGCTTCAAGCCCGAGCTCGCCGGCATGCAGTTCGTCGAGCTGGTGCCGTGGATCGCGCGCTTCAACGTCAACTATCACCTGGGCGTGGACGGCATCTCGGTGCTGTTCGTGCTGCTCAATTCCTTCATCACCGTGCTGGTGGTGATCGCCGGCTGGACGGTGATCGAGAGCCGGGTGGGGCAGTACTACGCCTCGTTCCTCGCCCTCTCGGGGGTGATGAACGGCGTGTTCGCGGCCCTGGACGGCGTGCTGTTCTACGTGTTCTTCGAGGCGACGCTGATCCCGATGTTCATCATCATCGGCGTCTGGGGCGGGCCCAACCGCGTCTACGCGGCGGTCAAGTTCTTCCTGTACACGCTGCTGGGGTCGCTCTTGATGCTGGTGGCGCTGCTCTACCTGTACGGCAAGTCGGGCAGCTTCGCCGTCCTCGACTGGCACAAGCTGCCGCTCTCCCTCGCGGCGCAGCAGTGGCTGTTCTTCGGCTTCCTGCTCGCCTTCGCGGTGAAGGTGCCGATGTGGCCGGTGCATACCTGGCTGCCCGACGCGCACGTCGAGGCGCCCACCGGCGGCTCGGTGGTGCTGGCGGCGATCATGCTGAAGCTCGGCGCGTACGGCTTCGTGCGCTTCACGCTGCCGATCCTGCCCGACGCCTCGCGCGAGCTCGCCTGGCTGATGATCGCGCTGTCGCTGGTGGCGGTGGTGTACATCGGCCTGGTGGCGCTGGTGCAGACCGACATGAAGAAGCTCATCGCCTATTCGTCGATCTCGCACATGGGCTTCGTCACGCTGGGCTTCTTCGTGTTCAACGCCTGGGGCGTCGAAGGCGCCCTGGTGCAGATGATCTCGCACGGCTTCGTCTCGGCCGCGCTGTTCCTGTGCGTCGGCGTGCTCTACGACCGCATGCACAGCCGCATGATCGCGGACTACGGCGGGGTGGTGAACACCATGCCGAAATTCGCCGCGCTGACGATGCTGTTCGCCATGGCCAACTGCGGGCTGCCCGGCACCAGCGGCTTCGTCGGCGAGTTCATGGTGATCATGGGCGCGATGCAGAAGAACTTCTGGCTGGCGTTCGCCGCCGCCACCACGCTGATCTTCGGCGCCGCGTACACGCTGTGGATGTACAAGCGCGTGATCTTCGGCGCCGTGGCGAACGACCACGT
>DASTHP010000320.1:0-2502 GCA_035718125.1 Burkholderiales bacterium
GTCGGGATACTCGATCATCATGGTGGCCTTCAGGTTGCTGCCGTCGGGCACCAGCGGATTGTAGGCCTCGAGCTCTTCCTGGATGCCGGCTTCCTCGAAGATGCGCTCGATGCGCAGCATCTCCTGGACCTGGTAGCGGACGGTCAGCTCGTCCTCGAAGATCAGCGTGAGGTGATCGCCGAGGGCCACCGTGCGGACCTTCTTGTGCTCGATGACACGCGCGCGAAACGCATGGCGTTCGCGCGCGTAGGCCTCGAGCGACAGCAGGCTGCCGCGCTCGATCTTGGACATCGTCAGTCCGTCAGGGCGTCGAGCGCCTTCTGGAAGCGGTTGGCGTGGCTGCGCTCGGCCTTGGCGAGCGTCTCGAACCAGTCCGCGATTTCCGTGAAGCCCTCGTTGCGCGCGTCCTTGGCCATGCCCGGGTACATGTCGGTGTACTCGTGCGTCTCGCCGGCCACCGCCGACTTGAGGTTGTCGCGCGTGCGGCCGATCGGCAGGTTGGTCGCCGGATCGCCCACCTGCTCCATGTACTCGAGGTGCCCGTGCGCGTGACCGGTCTCGCCTTCGGCGGTGGAGCGGAACAGCGCGGCGACGTCATTCTGGCCTTCGACGTCGGCTTTCGATGCGAAGTAAAGGTAGCGGCGGTTGGCCTGCGATTCGCCGGCGAACGCGTCCTTCAGATGCTGGTGAGTCTTGGTGCCTTTGAGCGGTTTCATCCTTGCCTCCTTGTCCGAACACTTGCCTTGAGCGGCGGGGCCAAGTTACGCCGGCGCGCCCGATCAATCAAATCGATTTTCACAATGCGGACCATTAAGCATCGCTATTCTCGTTCAGCGGCCGAGGGCGGCCTCGATCTCGGCGAACGTGCGCGCCACCTCGCCCGCCTGCGGCAGGAGCAGCCCCAGCTGGCGCGCCAGCTGCGAGACCGAGAAAATGCCGCGCACCCGCGCGCGGCGCGGCAACTGCCCGGGCGGCGCGCCTTCTGCCACCGGCGGCTCCCATTCCACCACCAGCGCGTGTTGTCGCCCGGCGCGGCGCAGCGTTTCGAGCACGTGGCCAACGCGCGCACCTTCCACGTCCGCCAGTGCGATCACCTCGACCGCTTCCGCGGGCGTCATCAGGTCGCCCGCCGTGAGTTCGCTGCGCTTGATGCCGCGCTCGGCCGCCACGCGCAGCGCCTTTTCGCCCAGCACGTCGGTCGCCGTCAGCACGCCGAGCACGACGTCGCGCACATCCACCACCAGCAGCAGCCGCACGCCGCGCGAGATCATGAACTGGTTGGCGCCCTCGAGCGGCGCCTGCGGCCGGATGGTGGCAGGACTGACGCGCGCGAGGTCGGTCATCACTTCCATGGCCGGTGACTCGAGCGTCACGCGCCCCGGCTGGGGTTGCTGCGGGCTGCGGAAGCCCGCGCCCGGGCCCAGCTCGCGGATCGGCAGAACCTGGTATTCCCTGTCCATGCGGACCTTTCGCGGCGCGCGCTGCGCTAGCGCAGCGTTGCCTCGGCGCGCCGCGGGCGCCGGTCGCCCCCCAGATAGCGGTGCAGCTCGGTGAGCGCCTGCTGGTAGACCTCGCGCTTGAACTCGATCACCGTCTCCAGCGGCACCCAGTAGTCGTGCCAGCGCCAGGCGTCGAATTCGGGCTTGTCGCTGGTGCGCAGGCGGATGTCGCAGTCGCGGCCGATCATGCGCAGCAGGAACCAGATCTGCTTCTGCCCGCGATAGGTGCCGCGCCAGTCGCGGCGCACCCACTTCTCCGGCACCTCGTAGCGCAGCCAGTGGCGCGTCCGGCCGAGGACGCGCACGTGCTCGGGCCTGAGGCCGGTCTCCTCCTCGAGCTCGCGATACATCGCCTGTTCCGGCGCCTCGCCGTGCTTGATACCGCCCTGGGGAAACTGCCAGGCGTGCTGGTTGACGCGCTTGCCCCAGAACACTTCGTTGCGGCCGTTGGCGAGGATGATGCCGACGTTCGGACGGTAGCCGTCTCGGTCGAGCATGGCCACACCACCTAAGTTAGAATTCCCTCGCATTTTTTCACAGGCGCACGGCAAACACAACGCGGCGCCACACCAATGCGCACATCGCGATTCCACCTCGGCACGATCAAGGAGGCGCCCGCCGACGCGGAGCTCGCCAGCCACCGGCTCATGATCCGCGCGGGCTACGTGCGGCGCCTCGCGGCCGGCATCTACACCTGGCTGCCGCTCGGGCTGCGCGTGCTGCGCAAGGTCGAGGCGATCGTGCGCGAGGAGATGAATCGCGCCGGCGCCATCGAGCTGTCGATGCCGGCGGTGCAGCCGGCGGAACTGTGGCAGGAATCGGGGCGCTGGCAGGCCTACGGCCCGGAGCTGCTGCGCTTCAAGGACCGGCACGAGCGCGACTTCGTCATCCAGCCGACCTCCGAGGAAGTGATCACCGATCTGGCGCGCGCCGAGCTGAAGAGCTACCGCCAGCTGCCGGTGCACTTCTACCAGATCCAGACCAAGTTCCGCGACGAGCGCCG
>DASTHP010000321.1:0-2382 GCA_035718125.1 Burkholderiales bacterium
GAACACCGCCACCACGTTCTTGTTGCGCTCGGCGACCTGGCGCACGGCCTCGAGGTCGTTGAGCGGCACGCGCACGAAGCCCTGCACCAGCGGCTCGAAGCCCGCCTGCACCTTGCGGCTGCCGGTGGCCGAGAGCGTCGCGAGCGAGCGCCCGTGGAACGCCTTCTCCATGACGATGATCGCCGGCTCGGCGACGCCGCGGTCGTGGCCGTACTTGCGCGCCACCTTGAGGGCGGCCTCGTTGGCTTCCAGCCCGGAGTTGCAGAAGAACACCTCGTCCAGGCCGGTGATGGCGGCGATGCGGTCGGCCGCCTGCTCCTGCAGCGGGATCTGGAACAGGTTGGAGCTGTGGATGATGCGGCCGATCTGCTCGGTGAGCGCGCGCACCAGCCGCGGGTGGTTGTGGCCCAGCGTGTTCACGGCGATGCCGGCCAGCGCGTCGAGGTACTGCTTGCCCGCCTCGTCGTAGAGCCAGACGCCCTGGCCGCGCACGAACGCCACCGGCTGCCGGGCGTAGGTGTTCATGACGTGGCTCATGGCGCAATCTCCTCGCAAAAGCAAAACGGCGGCCCATGCCGCCGTTGGAAGGAAACTTTACCTGTATTCGCGGCGGCAGGCTAGCGCAGCGCGGCAAGCGCCTGCCCGGCGTCCGGCGCGGGCAACTGGCGTCCGCAGGACTGGCGCCGGCCCGACGCAAGCAGGCCGGGCGTGCTCAGGCGCGCGCAAAGACCTGGAACAGGACGTACACGATCATCCCCAGATTCATGTACGCGGTCGCCGACATGCCGGGCGCGCGATAGAGCGGATTGATCCGATAGCCCAGCCAGAAGACCATCCGCGCGACGACGAATACGATCACGCAGGCCCAGACGACCTGCAGGCTGTGCAGGGGAACGACCGTGCTCAATGCCAGCGTGGCAACGGCGAACACGAAGTTCTGCTGCAGCGTGTTGTCGGCGACGCGTCCGTCGACCTCCATCGAGGGGCTCTCCGCGCCGCGGGTGGGATCGATCGCGTCGCTGAGGAAACGTGAATTGCCGACGGTGATGAGCATGACGAAGAACGGCACGATGGCGAGGACGTTGGCCTGCAGCGCGTAGGCCAGGCGCTGCGCCACCGTATCGTCAATGGCCGGCGCCGGCAGGATCTTCGTAAGGAGCCACACGCTCAACGCCATCACCAGCACGCCGCTCGCCGCACCGATCGCAACGATCTTCTGCTCTGGCTTCATGCGATTTCCTCCTGCTTGAAGGCGCCCTAGCCGATGCGGCGCAGGCCGCGCTCCTCGGCAGGCTTGAGCACGCGCACGCAGGGCTGGTAGCCCTCGTGCACGATGCCGTGGGTCTCCATGCGCTTCTGCGAGCGCAGGAGGTCGGCGAGGTACTCGACGATCTCGCGCGTGATCTCTTGGCCGGGAACCAGCACCGGGATGCCGGGCGGGTAGGGCACGATCTGGTCGGCGCAGACGCGCCCGCGCAGGGCGCGGTTGACGCGCTCCTTGTCGTCGAACACCGGCACCAGCTCGCCGCCGCAGTAATAGGCGTCGCGCGGCAGGTAGCGCAGGCGCGTGAATTCCGGCACCTCGGGCGTGCGCACCAGGCGCCGCGGCGCGCGGTGCGCGCGCGCGATGCGCATCAGCGCGTCGTACAGGCGCGACACCTTGGAACGCGTGGTGCCGATGGTGAGCAGCAGCGTCAGCGTGTTGAAGGTGCTCTTCTCGGTCTGGATGTTGTAGTGCTCGAACAATTCCTTCTGCAGGTCGTCCACCGTGTAGCCGCAGCCGGAGATGTCGATGGTCACCTTGGTGGGGTCGAGGCGGATGCCGTCGTGCCTCACCTCCTCGGGCAGCAGGTCCTCGAGCTCGAGCACGCGGAACACGCGCGTCGAGTTGATCTGCGCGCGCAGCTCCTTGGCGAGGGCGAGCGTGCGCGACAGCAGCTTGTAGCCCTCCATCACCGCCTGCTTTCTCGCCACGTCGAGGCTCGCGATCAGCCCGTACTGCGGGCTGGTCGAGGTGTGCATGTTGAAGTTCTCGCGGAACAGGTGCTCGTTGAAGGTCGGGTCGTTGACGTGGATCATCGAGGCCTGCGAGAACGCCGACAGCACCTTGTGCGTGGACTGGGTGGCGTAGTCGGCGCCGGCCTCGAGCGCCGTGGGCCGGAAGTCGGGGTGGAAGCGCGCAAAGCCGTACCAGGCCTCGTCGACGATCACCTTGATGCCCTCGGCGTGCGCGGCCGCGATGATCGGCGCGAGGTCGTAGCGCAGGCCGTCGTAGGTGCAGGAGGTGAGGATCAGCGCCTGCGCGTCCGGGTGCTTGCGAATCGCGTCGAGCAGCGTCTTCTTCGGCACCGGGCCGTACAGGCCGTACTTGCGGTTGAGCGC
>DASTHP010000322.1:0-3962 GCA_035718125.1 Burkholderiales bacterium
GAGATGGTGATGCCGGGGGACAACGTGTCGATCACGGTGACCCTGATCGCCCCGATTGCGATGGAAGAGGGCCTGCGCTTTGCCATCCGCGAGGGCGGCCGCACCGTCGGCGCAGGCGTCGTATCGAAAGTCATCGAGTAAGTTGAGAAAACCATGGCCGTTCAAAGCCAAAAGATCCGCATCCGCCTGAAGGCGTTCGACTACAAGCTGATCGACCAGTCGGCGCTCGAGATCGTCGACACGGCGAAGCGCACCGGCGCGGTCGTGAAGGGACCGGTGCCGCTGCCGACGCGGATCCAGAAGTTCGACCTCCTGCGCTCGCCGCACATCGACAAGATGTCGCGCGACCAGATGGAGATCCGCACGCACCTGCGCCTGATGGACATCATCGACCCGACCGACAAGACGGTCGACGCGCTGATGAAGCTCGACCTTCCTGCCGGCGTCGACGTGGAGATTAAGCTGTAGCTGGACGGGGCCGGCTGGGCCGGCCCCGGGGAATCCTTACGATAGTTCGATCATTGCCAGCCAATTGAAGCTGGCCCCCGGGCGGAAAGCTCCGGGGTAATTAATAGAAGGAACAAGTCATGAGTCTCGGACTCGTCGGCCGCAAGGTCGGCATGACCCGCGTCTTCACCGACGATGGCGACAGCCTGCCGGTGACGGTGCTCGAGGTCGCCGACAACCGCGTCACGCAGATCAAGAAGCCCGACACCGACGGCTACTCGGCCGTGCAGGTGACCTTCGGGAAGCGGCGCGCCACGCGCGTCACCAAGCCGATGGCCGGCCACTTCGCCAAGGCCGGGGTCGAGGGCGGCACCATCCTGCGGGAGTTCCGCATTCCCGCAGGCGATCTCGAGAACCTGCAGGTCGGCGGCAAGGTCGGGGTCGACATCTTCCAGGTGGGCCAGAAAGTCGATGTCTCCGGCACGTCGATCGGGAAGGGTTTCGCCGGCGTCATCAAGCGCCACCACTTCTCCTCGAACCGCGCGAGCCACGGCAATTCGGTCTCGCACAACCGGCCCGGCTCGACCGGCCAGAACCAGTCCCCGTCGAAGGTATTTCCCGGCAAGCGCATGGCGGGCCACCTCGGCGCGGTGAGCCGGACGGTCCCCAACCTGGAGATCGTGCGCATCGACGCCGACCGCGGCTTGCTGCTCGTGCGCGGCTCCGTGCCGGGGCACGAAGGCGGCCACATCGTGGTCCAGCCCGCAGCCAAGACGCCGAAGTCCAGGGCGCCGGCGAAGAAGTAAGGGGACCACGCGATGGAATTGAAGCTGATCAACGACCAGGGCAAGAGCGCCGCGACCGTCGCGGCGTCCGATGCCGCGTTCGGGCGCGAATTCAACGAGGCGCTCGTCCACCAGATCGTCGTCGCCTTCCAGGCGAATGCGCGGCTCGGCACGCGTGCGCAGAAGGCGCGCGGCGACGTCAACCATTCGCACCGCAAGCCGTGGCGGCAGAAGGGCACCGGCCGCGCGCGTGCCGGTTTTGCCGGCAGCCCGCTATGGCGCGGCGGCGGCAAGATCTTCCCCAACTCGCCGGACGAGAACTTCACGCAGAAGATCAACCGCAAGATGTACCGCGCGGGGATGGCGTCGATCCTGTCGCAGCTCGCGCGCGAGGGGCGCCTGTCGGTGGTCGAGGACTTCCAGGTCGATGCGCCGAAGACCAGCGTGCTGGCACAGAAGGTGAAGGGGCTCGGACTCGACCAGGTCCTGGTGATCACCGACGGGGTGGACCAGAATCTCTACCTCTCCGCGCGCAACCTGCCCAATGTCCTGGTGCTCGACGTGCGCCAGGCCGACCCCGTGTCGCTGGTCAGCTCGAGGAACGTGCTGCTCACGCGCAAGGCGGTCGCCAAGCTCGAGGAGATGCTGGCATGAGCGCGCTCAACCAGGAACGGCTGCTGAAGGTCCTGCTCGCGCCGGTGGTCTCGGAGAAGAGCACGTTCGTCGGCGAGAAGGCCAACCAGTACGTCTTTCGCGTGACCGACGACGCGACGAAACCCGAGATCAAGGCGGCGGTCGAGCTGCTGTTCAGCACGAAGGACAAGAAGGTGCTGGTGACCGGCGTGCGGGTCGCCAACGTCAAGGGCAAGCACAAGCGCTCCGGCAAGCTCGCCGGGCGGCGCCGCAACTGGAAAAAAGCCTACGTGAGCCTGGCCGCCGGCCAGGACATCACGTTCCAGGCGACGGAGTAGAGCGATGGCACTCGTCAAGGTCAAACCCACTTCGGCCGGTCGACGCGGCTACGTCAAGGTCGTCACGCCGGGACTGCACAAGGGGCGCCCGGTCGACGCGCTGCTCGAGAAGAAGACGCGCAAGGCGGGCCGCAACAACTACGGCCACATCACCACGCGTCATCAGGGCGGCGGGCACAAGCAGCACTACCGGGTGATCGATTTCAAGCGCAACAAGGACGGCATTCCGGCCAAGGTCGAGCGGCTCGAGTACGACCCGAACCGCAGCGCCCACATCGCCCTGCTGCTCTATGCCGACGGCGAGCGCCGGTACATCATCGCGCCGAAGGGCGTCGCCGCGGGCGCGCAGCTCATGAGCGGCCCCGAGGCGCAGATCAAGCCCGGCAACACCCTGCCGGTGCGCAACATCCCGATCGGCACCACGATCCACTGCATCGAGATGCAGCCGGGCAAGGGCGCGCAGCTCGCCCGATCCGCGGGCGGCTCGGCGCAGCTCCTCGCCCGCGAGGGCAGCTACGCGCAGGTGCGCCTGCGCTCCGGCGAGATCCGCAAGGTGCACGTCGACTGCCGTGCCACGCTCGGCGAAGTCGGCAACGAGGAGCACTCGCTCGAGCAGACCGGCAAGGCCGGCCGGGTGCGCTGGAAGGGCGTGCGCCCGACGGTGCGCGGCGTGGCGATGAATCCGGTCGACCACCCGCACGGCGGCGGCGAGGGCCGCACCGGCACCAAGCGCGATCCGGTGTCGCCGTGGGGCAAGCTCACCAAGGGCTACCGCACGCGCAAGATCAAGCGCACGCGCAGCATGATCGTCGCTGCCCGCCACAAGAGGTAATCAGACATGTCCCGTTCGATCAAGAAGGGCCCCTTCGTCGACCACCACCTGATCAAGAAGGTGGAGGCGGCGCGCGCCGGAAACGACAAGCGCCCGATCAAGACCTGGTCGCGCCGCTCGACGGTCATTCCCGATTTCGTGGGCCTGACGATCGCCGTGCACAACGGCAAGCAGCACATTCCCGTGTACATCTCCGAGAACATGGTCGGACACAAGCTCGGCGAGTTCGCGCTCACGCGCACGTTCAAGGCGCACTCGGCGGACCGGAAGAGCGCCGCGCCTGCGGCGCCGGCCAGGAAGTAGGGAGGCAGCACCATGCAAACCCAGGCCAAGCTGTACGGCGTGCGCCTCTCGGTGCAGAAGGGCCGGCTCGTCGCGGACATGATCCGCGGGCAGTCGGTCGAGAAGGCGCTGAACATCCTCTCGTTCGCGCCGCAGAAGGGCGCGCGGATCATCAAGAAGGTCCTCGAGTCGGCGATCGCCAACGCCGAGCACAACGACGGCGCCGACGTGGACGAGCTGAGCGTGACCGGCATCCTGGTCGAGCGCGCGGCGATCATCAAGCGCTTCCAGGCGCGCGCGAAAGGCCGCGGCAACCGCATCAGCAAGCCGACCTGTCACATCTTCGTGACCGTCGGGGACAAGGCGTAAGGAGCGAGAGATGGGACAGAAGATCAATCCGACCGGATTCCGCCTCGCGTTCAACCGCAACTGGAGCTCACGCTGGTTCGCCAGCGGCAAGAACTTCGCCGGCATGCTCAACGAGGACCTGAAGGTCCGCGCCTACCTGAAGAAGAAGCTCGCGCACGCCTCGGTGAGCAAGGTCGTCATCGAGCGGCCGGCCAAGGATGCACGCATCACCATTTACAGCGCCCGGCCCGGCGTGGTGATCGGCAAGAAGGGCGAGGACATCGAGCACCTGAAGGC
>DASTHP010000323.1:0-5793 GCA_035718125.1 Burkholderiales bacterium
GTTGAGCACCAGGCGCGTCTTGTCCGCGGCCTGCACCACGTTCATGGAGCGCAGGTCGCCCTGGCTGATGTCCTGGCTCGAGCGGCCGAGCGCGTTGCCGGTGCCGCCGAAATCGAAGGCGATGCGCGCCGGATTGGCGACCGTGAAGCTCGGCGGCGGCGCCTTGAGCGCTTCCCGCGTGGTGATGCGCACCACGACCTTGCCCGCCTGCTGCGAGACGTCGAAGGCCTCGATGCTGTTGCCTTGCGCCAGCGCGGCGCCGCACACTGCGAGCCACAGGACGAGCGCGCGCCAGCCGGCGCGCGCCATGTCGTTGATGTTCATTTCTTCACCTCCTGCAGTTGCAGCGCGCTCGCACGCTCCACCCACTCGCCGCTGCCTTCCTGGATCAGCTCTTTCAAGCTGATCTGGGCCTCGTCGATTGCGGTGATGACGCCGAAATTCTGGCCCATGTAATTGCCCTTGCGCACGCGATACAGGTTCGGCCCGGCCTTCACCAGCCCGTAGGTCTCGCGTGCCTGCGTCAGCGAACCGACCATCTGGATCGACTCCAGCGCGAAGGCCTCCAGCGGTTCCTTGGGCCGGTCCATGTCGGGTCCGCGTGTGCTGCCCGAGGGCGCGCCGCCTGCGCCGGCCACGGCGATCTCGATGCGCGTGGGCCGGAATGGATCGACCTCGCTTTCGGCCTGGTAGGCGACCGGTTCGTAAGGCCGCACCTGCGGCAGGGGATCCACCCGCCCGCGCAGGTCCTTGGTCATGTCCGCGAGCTCCTTCTTGAGGTCGCTGAACTCCTCGCCGCCGCAGGCGCCGAGGACGGCGACGCACGCCAGCGCGAGCAGCCGCCTCATTTCTTCGCCCCCTTCTTGGCCGCCGCGACCGACTTGCGCTGCGCCGCCAGCTCCTCCTCGTCGAGGTAGCGGAAGGTGCGCGCGATGACGTTCATCGTCAGGTTGCCGTCCTTGCCCGCCTCGATGTTGACGTCGTTCAGCGTAACGATGCGCGAGAGCTGCCCGACGTCGCTCGCGAACGCGCCCATGTCGTGGTACACGCCCATCACGCGCACGGTGATCGGCAGCTCGGCGTAGAAATCGCGCACCGTCTCCTGCGCCGCCGGCTTGAACAGCTCGAACTGCAGGCCGCGGCCGAGCCCGGCCTGGTTGATGTCCACCAGCAGCGCGTCCATCTGCGACTTGTTGGGCAGCTGCTTGAGCAGCGCGCCGAACTGCGTGTCGATCTCGCGCAGCTGCTGCTTGTGCAGGTCCAGGTTGATGGCCTGCTTCTTCTTGTTGAGGTAGTCCTGCTTGTGCTTTTCCTCCTGCGCCTTGCCCTGTTCGAGCTCCTCGAGCTGCCCCTGCCACAGGCCGAAGTAGCCGGCCACCGGCAGCGCGACGATGATCGCGACCAGCACCACCGCCTTCGGGATCGCGGTCCAGGTACCCGGATCCTGCCAGTTGGTGGCCTTGAAGTCCTCAACGACCTTCTTGAAGTCGATCGCCGCCATGGCTCAGCCCTTCTTCGCCGGCGCCTTCGCGGCGTCCTTGGCCGGCGCCTTGGCGGCATCCTTGGGCTGTGCGCGCTTCACCGCGAGGTCCAGGTTGAACTCGGAAAGCCGCTTCTTGTTCACGGTCGTCGCCTTGATCTCGACCAGCTTGGGATTGGCGAGCCACGGCGACGATTCGATGTTGCGCATCAGCGTGGATACGCGGGCGTTCGACTGCGCATAGCCCACCAGGTTGACCGCCAGGCCGCGCTGCCTGACGCTTTTCAGATAGACGCCTTCCGGCATCTGCCGCACCAGCTGGTCGAGCAGATGCACGGTCTGCGCGCGGTCGGCCTGCAGGGTCTCGATGATCTGCTTGCGCGCGAGCAGCGCCGCGATCTCGTCCTTGAGCTTCTTGATCTCCGCGATCTCCTTGTCCAGCTTGGCGATCTCGGACTTGAGGAAAGCGTTGCGCTCATCCTGCGTCGTGATCAGGCGCGCGACGTACAGATAGCCCGCGCCGACGACCACCAGGCCCAGCAGCGCGGTGAGGCCGGCGAGCACGGCGAAGTGCTGGCGCCCGCGCTTGCGCCGCTCCTCGCGGTGCGGCAGCAGGTTGACGCGCACGCTCATGGGTCGAACCTGCGCATGGCCAGCCCGCAGGCGACGATCAGCGAGGGCGCGTCCACCATCAGCTTTTTCAGCTGGATACGCGGCGAGGCCTGCATGGTGGCGAAGGGATTGGCGACCATCGTCGGCACCTGCGTGCGGGTATGCACCACCTCATCCATGCCGGGAATCACCGCCGAGCCGCCGGCGAGCAGGATCTGCTCGACGCTGTGGTACTGGGTCGAGGTGAAGAAGAATTGCAGCGCGCGTTGCACCTCCATGGACAGGTTCTCCATGAACGGCCGCAGCACTTCGGTTTCGAAGTCGTCCGGCAGCCCGCCCGTGCGCTTGGCATTTTCCGCCTCCTCGGCGCTCATGCCATAGCGCGCGACGATGTCCTGCGTAAGCTGGTTGCCGCCGAAGGCCTGCTCGCGCGTGTAGATCGACTGGTCGTTGCGCATCACGCTGACGTTCATCACGTTGGCGCCGATGTCGACGATCGCCACGTTCAGGTCCTTGCCGGCGCCCGGCAGCTGTTTCACCACCAGCTCGAGCGCCGACTGCTGGGCGAACGACTCGATGTCCATCACCGCCGCCTTGAGGCCGGCGGACTCCGCGACCGCCACCCGGTCCTCGACCTTCTCCTTGCGCGTCGCCGCGATCATGACTTCCTGCTCCTCGGGGGAGTTGGGCGACGGCCCGACCACCTGGAAATCGAGGTTGACCTCCTCGAGCGCAAAGGGGATGTACTGGTTGGCCTCCGACTCGACCTGGATCTCGAGCTCGTTCTCGCGCAGGCTCGCCGGCACGATGATTTTCTTGGTGATCACGGCCCCGGTGGGTACCGCCATCGCCACGTGCTTGGACCGCGTGCCCAGCCGCTTGTAGCCGCGCTTGACGGTCTCGACCACCGATTCGAGGTTGCTGATGTTGCCGTCGACGGTCGCATCGCGCGGCAGCGGCTCGATCACATAGCGTTCCACGCGATACACGCCTTTGCCCGCCTCCACGATCTCGAGCATCTTCACCGACGAAGAACTGATGTCCAGCCCGAACAGCGGCGGCGCCTTCGGGCTGAAGATATCCAGATTCATCGTATTTCCCTTTTTGTATCAGCCCTTAGGCACGATACGTAGAATTTGCGTTAAATGCTAGCAACAACTCCCACCGGTGTCTAGCGAATCCGTCACACGCCGGGGGGGCTTATAATGCCCCCGATTTCGCGCCCGGTGCAACTGCCGCGGCACTAACGCTGCTACGGTTGTCCAATCGCCTTGATGTGGTTCCGTTTTTTGACCTTTCCGCTGGCCCTGATCGGGGGCCTGATCGCGGCCGCCTTTTGCCTGGTCGGCCTGGTGGTGGCGCTTGCCTACCCCAACCTGCCTTCGCTGGACACGCTGACCGACTACCAGCCCAAGGTTCCCCTGCGCGTCTACACAGTCGAGGGCGTGCTCATCGGCGAGTTCGGCGAGGAGCGCCGGGTGCTGGTCGACATGCAAAGCGTGCCGCCGATCCTGGTGAACGCCATCATCGCGGCCGAGGATGAGCGCTACTTCCAGCACGCGGGGATCGACTACGTGGGGGTGGCGCGCGCGGCCTACGCCAACCTGCTGACCGGCGGGCGCCGCCAGGGCGCGAGCACCATCACCATGCAGGTGGCCCGCAACTTCTTCCTGTCCTCGGAGAAGACGCTCACGCGCAAGCTCTATGAGGTGCTGCTTGCGCTCAAGATCGAGCACAGCCTCAGCAAGGACCAGATCCTCGCGCTGTATATCAACCAGATCTACCTGGGGCAGCGCGCCTACGGCTTCGCGGCGGCGGCGCAGACCTACTTCGGCAAGTCGCTCGACCAGCTGAGCATCGGCGAAGCCGCGATGCTGGCGGCGCTGCCCAAGGCGCCATCCAGCTACAACCCGATCGCCAATCCCCAGCGCGCCAGGCAGCGCCAGCAGTACGTGCTGCGACGCATGAAGGACCTGGGCTATGTCACCGACGCGGACTACGACGCGGCGCTCAAGGCGCCCATCGTGGCGCGCAGGGCCACGGCCGACACGTTTGCGGTGCAGGCGGACTATGTCGCGGAAATGGTGCGCCAGGCGGTCTACGAGCAATACCCAGAGGACGCCTACAGCCGCGGCTTTCGCGTGTACACGACCATCCGGCAGGCCGACCAGCAGGCGGCCAACGCGTCCCTGCGCGCGGGCCTGCTCGATTACGACCGGCGCCTGGGCTATCGCGGCCCCGAGGGTTTCGTCGACTTGCCGGCGGATGCCGACGAGGACGATTTCGAAGAGGCGCTTGCGGAGCGTGCCGATGACGAGCAGCTGCGTCTCGCCCTGGTGCTCAGCGTCACGCCAAGGGAACTGAAGGCGGTCCTCAGGAGCGGCGAGCGCGTGACGGTGAGCGGCGAGGGCCTGCGCTTTGCCGCCGCCTCGCTGCAGCGCACCTCACCGCAGCGCCGCATCCGCCGTGGCGCGGTGATCCGGTTGCAGCAAATGGACGCCGCCCGCTGGCAGGTCGCGCAGATGCCCGAAGCCGAGGCGGCGTTCATCGCGCTCGACCCGAAGGACGGCGCGGTGCGCGCGCTGGTCGGCGGCTTCGACTTCAACCGCAGCAAGTACAACCACGTCACCCAGGCCTGGCGGCAGGCGGGCTCGGCCTTCAAGCCGTTCATCTATTCCGCCGCGCTCGAGCGCGGCTTCACGGCCGCGACCGTCGTGCCCGACGAGCCGATCGCGATCGAAGCGGATGTCACCGGCAGCCAGCGCTGGGAGCCCAAGAACTTCGACGGCAAGTTCGAGGGTCCGATGCGGCTGCGCATGGCGCTCGCCAAGTCGAAGAACATGGTCTCGATCCGCATCCTGGACGCGATCGGCGTCAAGTACGCGCAGGACTACGTCACCCGCTTCGGCTTCGACGCCGACCGCCATCCGCCCTACCTCACGATGGCGCTCGGCTCGGGCACCACGACCGCCTGGCAGATGGCGCGTGCCTATGCGGTATTCGCCAACGGCGGCTACCTGGTCCAGCCCTACTTCATTCACAGGATCGTGGATGACCGCGGCAATCCGCTGGGCGTCGCGCGCCCGCAGCGTGCCGGCGACGAAAGCCTGCGCGTGATCGACGAGCGCAATGCCTTCATCATGGACAGCCTGATGCAGGACGTGACGCGCGTGGGCACCGGGGCACGCGCCGCGAGCCTCGGGCGCAAGGACATCGCCGGCAAGACCGGCACCACCAACGAGTTCATCGACGCCTGGTTCGCGGGCTACAACCCGGCACTGGTCGGCGTGGCCTGGGTGGGGTTCGACCAGCCCAAGTCGCTCGGGCGCAACCAGACCGGCGGGCTGGTGGCGCTGCCGATCTGGAGCGGCTACATGGAGCAGGCGCTGAAGCCAGTGCCGGAGATGCTGCGCATCGTGCCCGAGGGCGTGGTCGTCGCCGACACGTTCGAGATGAATCCGGCGACGCTGAGCGATGTGAAGCACATCCCCGAATATTTCTATCGCGAGTTCGTCCCCAAGGACGACGCGCCGCCCTTCACCTTGCTGCCGGCCTACGTCCCGCCGCCGCTGCCCGAAGGCGCGCCCGCCCCTGCTGCGCCCGCCGAGTGATCAGGCCGGCGGCAGCCTCACCGGGCTGCCACATTGCGCCGACATCAGTCGCGAAAGCGCGGCGAAGAGCTCGGTGCCGTCGCGCGTATC
>DASTHP010000324.1:0-3073 GCA_035718125.1 Burkholderiales bacterium
GAGACCACCTGCATGGTGCGCGCCCTGGAGCGCCTGTCCTACTTCTACTACGAGGAATCCTGCGGCCAGTGCACGCCCTGCCGCGAGGGCACCGGCTGGCTCTACCGCGTGGTGAATCGCATCGAGAACGGCCAGGGCCGCATGGAGGACCTCGCGCTCCTGGACAACGTCGCCGACAACATCGCGGGCCGCACCATCTGCGCACTCGGCGATGCCGCCGCGCTGCCGGTGAAGAGCTTCCTCAAGCACTTCCGCGCCGAGTTCGAGCACCACATCCAGCACAAGCAATGTGGCGTGCAGGGACCGGATAGCGAGCCGAAGTGGGGCAGGTCCGGCGCGCACGCGATCCACGCCGTGAAGGAAGCCGCCTGATGCCAAAGCTGGTCGTAGACGGCCGCGAGGTGGAGGTGCCGAACGGCGCCACGGTGATGGATGCCGCCAACAAACTCGGCATCTACGTGCCGCACTTCTGCTACCACAAGAAGCTCTCCATCGCCGCCAACTGCCGCATGTGCCTGGTGGAGATCGAGAAGGCCCCGAAGCCGATGCCCGCCTGCGCCACGCCGGTCGCCGAGGGCATGAAGGTGCAGACGCACTCGGACTCGGCCAAGAAGGCACAGAACGGCGTCATGGAGTTCCTGCTCATCAACCATCCGCTCGACTGCCCGATCTGCGACCAGGGCGGGGAGTGCCAGCTGCAGGACCTGGCGGTGGGCTATGGCGGCTCCGCCTCGCGCTACGAGGAAGAAAAGCGCGTGGTGCTCTCGAAGGACGTCGGGCCGCTGGTCGCCGCGGAGGAGATGACCCGCTGCATCCAGTGCACCCGCTGCGTGCGCTTCGGCCAGGAAGTCGCCGGGGTGATGGAGCTCGGCATGATCGGCCGCGGCGAGCATTCCGAGATCGTCGCCTTCGTCGGCAGGACGGTGGATTCGGAGCTCTCCGGCAACATGATCGACCTGTGCCCGGTGGGCGCGCTGACCTCGAAGCCGTTCCGCTACAGCGCGCGCACCTGGGAGCTCGCGCGGCGCAAGAGCGTGTCGCCGCACGATGGCCTGGGCTCGAACCTGGTGGTGCAGGTGAAGCAGGGCCGCGTGATGCGCGTGCTGCCGCTGGAGAACGAAGCCGTCAACGAGTGCTGGCTCTCGGACAAGGACCGCTTCTCCTACGAAGGCCTGAACGCGCCCGACCGCCTGACCCGCCCGATGGTGAGGAACCAGGGCAGGCTCGAGGAAACGGACTGGGAAACGGCGCTCGAGCGTGCGGCGGCCGGGCTGAAGGACGCCGGCGTGCTCGCTTCGCCGCACGCGACGCTGGAGGAGCTCTACCTCGCCGGCAAGCTCGGTGCCGCGGATTTCCGGCTGCGCCACAGCGATTTCTCCAGCGACGGCAAGCGCGCGGGCATTCCCTGGCTGGGCATGCCGATCGCCGACCTGGGCAGCCTGGACCGCGTGCTCGTGGTGGGCTCGTTCCTGCGCAAGGACCATCCGCTGATCGCGCAGCGGCTGCGCCAGGCCGCCAAGCGCGGCACGCAGATCCACGTGCTGCACTCGGTTGACGAAGACTGGCTGATGCCGCTCGCGAGCAAGACCATCGTCGCCCCCGCGGCGATCCCCGGCGCCATCGCCGCGCTCAAGGCGAAGCTGGAAGGCGCGAAGAATCCCGCGGTGCTGCTCGGCAACTTCGCGCAGCAGCACCCACAGGCGGCGGCGATCCATGCCGCCGCGCAGGCTCTGGGCGTGACGCTCGGCTTCCTCGGCGAGGCGACCAACTCGGTCGGCGGCTACGTGGCCGGGCTGCCCGCGGGCGGCGGCTTGCCGTCGGTGCGACAGAAGAAAGCACTGTTGCTGCTCAACTGCGAGCCGCGCCTGGATTGCGCCGACCCGCTGGCGACGGAGAACGCGGGCTTCATCGTCAACCTGACGGCCTGGAAGTCGGATCTGGGCGACGTCCTGCTGCCGATCACGCCGTTCACCGAGACCGCCGGCACGTTCATCAGCACCGAGGGCAGGGTGCAGAGCTTCCAGGGCGCGGTGCCGCCGCTTGGCGAGGCGCGGCCCGCCTGGAAAGTGCTGCGCGTGCTGGGCACGCTGCTGGGCAAGGCGGATTGCGCGTTCGACACCATCGAGGAAGTGCGCCAGGCGTGCCTGGCGGGGCGCGATGTCGCCTCGCTCCTCTCGAACCGCATCGAGGGCGTCGCCGCGGCAGCCCCCGCCGCCGGCGGCCTGCAGCGCATTGCCGATGTGCCGATCTATTTCGCCGATCCCCTCGTGCGCCGCGCGCCGTCGCTGCAGAAGACCCGCGACGCGCAGCCGCCCAAGGCCTGGATGAACGCGAAGCTGCTCAAGAAGCTCGGCCTCGCCGAGGGCCAGCCGGCGCTCGCGCGCATGGGCGCCGGCGCGGCCCGGCTGGCGGCGGCGCTGGACGAGCGCCTCCCCGACGATTGCGTGCGCATCGCCGCGGCGCATCCCGCGACCGCGGACCTCGGCGCCATGTTCGGCAGCGTGAGCCTGGAGAAGGCGCCCGTGGAGAAAGTGGCCTAGATGGACTGGCGCGCCGCGCTCATCGACACGGCCTGGGACCTCGCGGGCATCGTCGCCATCGTCGCGCCGCTGTTCATCGCGGTCGCGTATCTCACGCTCTGGGAGCGCAAGCTCATCGGCTGGATGCAGATCCGCATCGGCCCCAATCGCGTCACGTTCTTCGGCATCCGCTGGCTGGGCGGCCTGGCGCAGCCGATCGCCGACGGCGTCAAGCTGCTGTTCAAGGAGGTGATCCTCCCGACCAACGCCAGCGGCGGCCTGTTCTTCCTCGGGCCGGTGCTGATGCTGATGCCGGCGCTCGCCGCCTGGGCGGTGATCCCCTTCGCGCCGGAGCTCGTGCTCGCCGACATCAACGCCGGGCTGCTCTACGTGATGGCGCTCAGCTCGATGGGCGTGTACGGGGTGATCGTCGCCGGCTGGGCCTCGAACTCGAAGTACGCGTTCCTCGGCGCCATGCGCTCCGCGGCGCAGATGGTGTCCTACGAGCTGGCGATGGGCTTCGCGCTGGTGGTGGTGCTGATGGTCTCGGGCAG
>DASTHP010000325.1:0-3425 GCA_035718125.1 Burkholderiales bacterium
GGGTTGGTGATGTCGACAACCACCTTGCCTTCGACGCCTCCGAGGGCCTTAAGCGCGGAGACGGCGTCGGCATAGCCGGTGGCGACGATGATCACATCGCTCGCGGCCGCCTCCTCCGGCTTCACGGCCCGGGCTCCGTACTTGCGCGCCAGCGCTTCGGCCTTTGTGGCATCCCTGCCGGATACAGCCACGCGGTGGCCCGCGCGGGTGAGTTGCTTGACGAGGGCCGAACCCATATTGCCCGAGCCGATGACGGTGATGTTCATGTACTTCTCCTTAGGCAGTGACCAGAGTGGGCTTCGTGTCGCGCTGCTTGCGCCCGTCGAGGCTCAGCGCGCCCGCTCCGGCGAAGACGAAGAGCAGGAAGATGAAGCTGTACAGCGCGGCGACCTCCCCGCCGTTCAACATCGGCGCCAGGACGTAGCCTTGCGGCGCGTGCGCCATGAAGTACGCGACGGCCATGAATCCCGACATGACGAAGGCGGTTGACCGCGTGAACAGGCCGACGCCGATCAGCAAGCCGCCCGCCACTTCCAACACACCGGCAAGGCCGATGAGCGAGAAGAGCTCGAGTCCGTCAAACATCGACTGGTGCGGGAACCCGAACAGCTTCGCCGTGCCGTGCTGGATGAAGAGGTACGCCGTGACGATGCGCAGCGCGGCTAGCGCATAGGGCGTGTACGCCTGAATTGCTTCCTGTTTCCGCAGCATGACCTTCTCCTGAGTGGGTTGTGATGGTCCCCACTGTACGGAAAAGGCAGTAGCGCGATTAGACAGTCCGCGCGGGAATCTCTGTGCATTCACCTGCACAATCGTCCCCGCGTGCGCGTTGAGCAAGCCGGGCGATGCTTGCGTCGCCCGCCTGCGTAACCGAAGATGGCGGCCGAACAAGCGAGCAAGATGAATCAGCCGGCTTTTCCTTCGCCCAACGTGCCGGGCACCACCCCCATGATGCTGCAGTACCTGCGCATCAAGGCGGAGCATCCGGACATCCTGCTGTTCTACAGGATGGGCGACTTCTACGAGCTGTTTTACGACGACGCCGATCGCGCCGCGCGCCTGCTCGACATCACGCTTACCTCGCGGGGCCAGTCGGGCGGCGCGCCGGTGAAGATGGCCGGGGTGCCGGTGCACGCGGTGGAGCAGTACCTCGCCAAGCTCGTGAAGCTCGGCGAGTCGGTCGCCATCTGCGAGCAGGTGGGCGACGTCGCCACGGCCAAGGGCCCGGTCGAGCGCCAGGTGACGCGCATCGTGACGCCCGGCACGCTCACCGATTCGGAGCTGCTGGACGACAAGGCCGACAACGTCCTCCTCGCCCTGGCCTCGGACAAGTCCACCGTGGGGCTTGCCTGGCTTTCGCTCGCAAGCGGCACATTGCGCGTAGCGGAAATCGCGCCGCAGACGCTGGCGAACGAACTGCGGCGCATCGGTCCCGCCGAGATCCTCGCAGCGGAAGGTGTGGACGCGCCCGGCTACTTTGTCACACGGCTGCCGGCCTGGCATTTCGACGTCGAGTCCGGGCAGAAGCGGCTCCTCGCGCAGCTCGGCGCGGCGAACCTCGCCGGATTCGGGGTGGAGGACCTCGGAGTGGCGATCGGCGCCTGCGGCGCCCTCCTCGACTACGCGAGGAAGACCCAGGGCCAGGCGCTCGCGCACGTCACCGCCGTGTCGGCCGAACGCAGCGCCGAGTTCCTGCGGCTGGACGCCGCCACGCGGCGCAACCTCGAGCTCACCGAGACGCTACGCGGCGAGCCCGCGCCCACGCTCTTCTCGCAGCTGGACCGCTGTGCGAGCGGCATGGGCAGCCGGCTGCTGCGGCACTGGCTGCACCACCCGCTGCGCGACCGCGCACCGCTCACGAGGCGCCACGAAGCCGTGGAGACATTGCTCGGCGCGAGCGCGGGGGCGCATGGCGTGCTGCGCCGCTTCGCGGACGTGGAGCGCATCACCGCGCGCATCGCGCTGAACAGCGCACGACCGCGCGACCTCTCGGGCCTGCGCGACAGCCTCGGTCAGCTCCCTGCCTTGCGCGCGTCGATGCCCGCGGCAAGCGGCCTCCTCGCCTCGCTCGCGCAGGACCTGGCGACCCCGGAAGCTTGCCTCGAGCTGCTGCGCCGCGCGGTCGCACCTGAGCCCGCCGCCCAACTGCGTGACGGCGGCGTGATCGCGGACGGCTACAGCGCCGATCTGGACGAGCTGCGCGGGCTGCAGTCGGGCGCCGGCCAGTTCCTCGTGGGGCTTGAGGCGCGCGAGCGCGCGCGTACCGGCATCCCCAACCTGCGCGTGGCCTACAACCACGTGCACGGCTACTACATCGAGGTGACCAACGCGCACGCCGAGAAGATCCCCGCGGACTACCGACGGCGCCAGACGCTGAAGAACGCCGAGCGCTACATCACGCCCGAGCTCAAGGCCTTCGAGGACAAGGCGCTCTCGGCGCGCGATCGCGCGCTCGCGCTGGAGAAGACCCTCTACGAGTCGCTGCTCGTCGAGCTCGCGGCGCACCTCGCCGAGCTGCAGCGCATCGCGCGCGCGGTCGCGCAGCTCGACGTGCTCGCCGCGTTCGCCGCGGTCGCCGCCGAGCGCAACTATTGCCGGCCGCAGTTCGTGGAGGACGTGGGCATCGAGATCAAGGCCGGGCGCCACCCGGTGGTCGAGAACCAGGTGGAGCGCTTTATCGCCAACGACACGCGCCTCTCTCCCGCGCGCCAGCTGCTGCTCATCACCGGCCCGAACATGGGCGGCAAGTCCACCTACATGCGCCAGGTGGCGCTGATCGTGCTGATGGCGCACGCGGGCAGCTTCGTACCCGCGGCGGCGGCGCGCCTGGGGCCGGTCGACCAGGTGTTCACGCGCATCGGCGCCGCGGACGACCTCGCCGGCGGGCGCTCGACCTTCATGGTGGAGATGACCGAGAGCGCGGCGATCCTGCACAACGCCACCGCGCAGAGCCTGGTGCTGATGGACGAGGTCGGCCGCGGCACCTCGACCTTCGACGGCCTCGCGCTTGCCTGGGCGATCGCGCGCCAGCTGCTCGAGCGCAACAAGGCGCTCACGCTCTTCGCCACGCACTACTTCGAGATGACGCGCATCGCGCTGGAGTACAAGGAGGCCGCGAACGTGCACCTCGACGCCGTCGAGCACAAGGACACGATCGTCTTCCTGCACGCCGTCGAGGAAGGCCCCGCCTCGCAGAGCTACGGCCTGCAAGTGGCGCAGCTCGCGGGCGTGCCCAAGCCCGTGATCCAGCGCGCGCGCCGCATCCTGCAGCAACTGGAGGATGCGAGCCGCGCCGGCGGCAGCCAGGCCGACCTCTTCGCGCGCGCCGCCCCCGCGGAGCCCGAGCCCGCCGCCGACCCCTTGCGCGAGGCGCTGGCGCAGGTCAATCCCGACGAACTCTCGCCGCGCGAGGCGCTCGAGCTGCT
>DASTHP010000326.1:0-6655 GCA_035718125.1 Burkholderiales bacterium
CACGGCCGGGGAAAGCGCGGAGCTTCCCGGGATGACGACCGTGCCGCAGTGGCCCGGGTGCCGGGCCGCCTTAGCTACTCCCCTTTGAGCCCGCATGCCGCGCGGGCGGCGGTCTTTTAGCATGCTCACGCAGTGAGGGTCAACAAAGCGGCCAATGTACACTCTCCCCCTCGACACACGGGATTGACCAAGATCAAGTGGAATTGCTGCTCGACCCCCAGGCCTGGATCGCCTTCGCCACGCTCACCGCGCTCGAGCTGGTGCTCGGCATCGACAACATCGTCTTCATCTCCATCCTGGTGGACCGCCTGCCGCCCGAGCGGCGCGAGTTCGCGCGCCGCATCGGCCTGGGCCTGGCGATGTTCATGCGCATCGCCCTGCTGCTCACCATCGCCTGGATCATCGGCCTCACGGCGCCGATCTTCAGCGTGCTCGGCAACGAGATCTCGGGCCGCGACCTGATCCTGCTGGTCGGCGGCGTGTTCCTCCTCTGGAAGGCGACCGGCGAGATCCACGAGCTCTACGAGGGCCATGGCAAGGACCAGCCGGCCGGCGCCGCGGCGGCGGCGCACGCCACCTTTTCCGCGATCATCGGCCAGATCATCGTCATCGACCTGGTGTTCTCGCTCGACTCCATCATCACGGCCGTCGGCATGGCGGACGACGTGCGCATCATGATCGCGGCGGTGGTGGCCTCGGTGGCGCTGATGTTCGTCGCCGCCGGGCCGATCGGGCGCTTCGTCTCGCGCCACCCGACGGTCAAGATGCTGGCGCTCGCCTTCCTCATCATGATCGGCATGGCGCTGGTCGCCGACGGCCTGGACTTCCACGTGCCCAAGGGCTACATCTACTTCGCGATGGCGTTCTCCGTCGCGGTGGAGATGCTCAACCTGCGCCTGCGCAGCCGCCGCCCCGACTAGCGCGCCCCGGGCGAGGCTAGAACAGCCCCACCACCTTGCCGTCCACCAGGTCGATCTTCTCCGCCGAAGGGACCTTGGGCAGGCCGGGCATGGTCATGATGTCGCCGCAGATCATGACCACGAACTCCGCGCCCGCCGCGAGGCGCACTTCGCGCACATTGACCACGTGGCCGTCGGGCGCGCCGCGCACCTTGGCGTCGGTGGTGAAGGAGGACTGCGTCTTCGCCACGCACACCGGGTAGTGCCCGTAGCCGGATTCCTGCAGCTGCTTGATCTGGCCTCTCACCTTCGCGTCGGCCGTCACCTCGGAGGCGCGGTACACCTTCTTCGCGATCTTGTTGATCTTGTCCCACAGCGTGTCCGCGTCCTCGTAGACGAAGGTGGGCTTGGAGGGCTGCTCGCACAGGCCGACGACGATCTTCGCCAGCTCCGCCGCACCCTTGCCGCCCTCGCCCCAGTGGGTGGCGAGCACCACGGGCACGCCGAGCTTCTGCATGCGCGCCCGCAGCATCTCGATCTCCGCCGGGGTGTCGAAGGTGAAGCGGTTGATCGATACCACGCAGGGGATGCCGTAGACCTTCTGCACGTTCTCGACGTGTCGCTCCAGGTTCACCAGGCCTTTGTCCAGGGCCGCGAGGTTCTCCTTGTTCACCTCTTTCACGTCCACGCCGCCGTGGTACTTCATCGCGCGCACCGTGGCGACGATCACCGCGGCGCTCGGCTTGAGGCCGGTCTTGCGGCACTTGATGTCGAGGAACTTCTCGGCGCCCAGGTCGGCGCCGAAGCCCGCTTCGGTCACCACGTAGTCGACGAGCTTGAGCGCCGATTGCGTGGCGATCACCGAGTTGCAGCCGTGCGCGATGTTGGCGAACGGCCCGCCGTGGATGAAAGCCGGGTTGTTCTCCAGCGTCTGCACCAGGTTCGGCGCGAGCGCGTCCTTCAACAGGACCGTCATCGCACCATGCGCCTTCAGGTCGCGCGCGTGCACCGGCTTGCCCTCGCGCGTGTAGCCGACCACGATGTTGCCGAGACGCTTCTTCAGGTCCTCCAGCGAGGTCGCCAGGCAGAAGATCGCCATCACTTCGGAGGCGACGACGATGTCGAAGCCGTCCTCGCGCGGGAAACCGTTGGCAGTGCCGCCCAGGGCGACGACGATGTCGCGCAGCGCGCGGTCGTTCATGTCGACCACGCGCTTCCACTGGATGCGCCGAATGTCGATGCCGAGCTCGTTGCCCTGCGTGATGTGGTTGTCGAGGAGCGCCGCCAGCAGGTTGTTGGCGAGCGCGATGGCCGAGAAGTCGCCGGTGAAGTGCAGGTTGATGTCCTCCATCGGCACCACCTGCGCGTAGCCGCCGCCCGCCGCCCCGCCCTTCACGCCGAACACCGGCCCGAGCGAAGGCTCGCGCAGGCAGATCGCCGCCTTCTTGCCGATGTGATTGAGCGCATCGCCCAGGCCCACCGTGGTGGTGGTCTTGCCTTCGCCCGCCGGCGTCGGGCTGATGGCGGTCACCAGGATCAGCTTGCCGTCCTTCTTGCCCTTGAGCGTATCGAGGTACTTGAGCGAGATCTTGGCCTTGTAGTGGCCGTAGGGATCGAGATGTTCCTCGGCGATGCCCAGGCGCTCCAGCGCGATCTTGCTGATGCGCTGCAGCTTTGCGGCCTGCGCGATATCGATGTCGGACGGCATGCGGTGCTCCTCCAATGGCGGACGCGGAATTCTCCGAGACGCGCGCCGAAACCGCCCTTGACCACGGTCAAGCGCCGGATCGCAGCGACGTCGCGGTTCGGCTCGGACCTGCGACGCCGAGCCGCCGCGGCTGTGTCGCCCAGAGGCCGCAAACGCCGCGCCACGGGGACCCGGCGGGGCAGACTTCGGTCAGATAGAGGCTCTCGTCTGCCCCGCCACCCGTGGAGCACGGCGCGGCCAATGGGCGCCCCAGCCGCAGCGCCTCGTCATCGCGATCGGGACGCAGCGGGCGGCGGCGGCCATTGGCGCGCGTCCGCGAAGGCGGGTGGTGCGGCCGCCAAGAGCTTCTATCTGACCGAAGGCGGCCGCACCGGGACCCGCCCGTGGAGGTGATTGCGCGCCTCTGGGCGACGACGCCCGCTGCGTCCCGGTCGCCTTGGATAAGGTGGGACGGAGGGGGTCAGCCTTTGATGAGAGCGAGCGTGCGGCCTTTGCCGTAGCCGGGATCGGCGGGGCGCGCGCCGCCTTTGGAGACGCGCACGGCGCAGTACTTGAACTCCGGGATCTTGCCGAAGGGATCGAGCGCCGGATTGGTGAGCAAGTTCGCCGCGGCTTCCTGGAAGGCAAAGGGGATGAACACCGCACCGCGCGGCGTGCCTGCGTCGGCGCGCGCGTAGAGCGCGATGCGGCCGCGGCGCGACTCCACCGTCATGAGCTCGCCCGGCTTCGCCTTGAGCGCTTCCAGGTCGAGCGGGTGCATCGAGACCACCGGCTCGGGCTCGATCGCATCGAGCACGCCGGCGCGCCGCGTCATGGCGCCCGTGTGCCAGTGCTCGAGTTGGCGCCCGGTGATGAGCACCATCGGGTAGTCCTTATTGGGGCGCTCGGCCGCGCGGATCAGGTCCGCCGGCACGAACTTCGCGCGCCCGGTCGCGGTGGGAAAGTGCGTCTGGAACACCACCGGCTGGCCCGGGTCGCCCTCGTTCTCGCACGGGTAGGTCACCGAGGAGTCGCGCTCCAGGCGCTCGTAGGTGATGCCGCGGATCGAGTCCATGCACCCGCGCATTTCGTTCCACACGTCCTTCGGTCCCGCGTAGCGCCATTCCAGGCCCAGCCGCCGCGCCAACTCCTGGATGATCCACAGGTCGGGCTTCGCTTCGCCGGGCGCCTCCAGCGCCTTCCTGCCCAGCTGCACCATGCGGTCGGTGTTGGTGACGGTGCCATCCTTCTCCGGCCAGGCGGTGGCGGGCAGCACGACGTCGGCGAGATAGGCGGTCTCGGTGAGGAAGATGTCCTGCACCACCAGGTGCTCGAGCTTCGCCATCGCCGCGCGCGCGTGCTCGAGGTCCGGGTCGGACATCGCCGGGTTCTCGCCCATGATGTACATGCCGCGGATCTGGCCCGCGTACGCCGCGTTCATGATCTCGACCACCGTAAGGCCGGGCTTCGGGTCGAGCTGCGCGCCCCAGAATTTCTCGAAGCGCGCCTTCGCTTCCGGCGTCGCCACGCGCTGGTAGTCCGGGTACATCATCGGGATGAGCCCGGAGTCGGAAGCGCCCTGCACGTTGTTCTGGCCGCGCAGCGGGTGCAGCCCGGTGCCCGGGCGCCCCACCTGGCCGGTCATCAGCGTGAGCGCGATCAGGCACCTGGCGTTGTCGGTGCCGTGCACGTGCTGGCTGATGCCCATGCCCCACAGGATGATCGAGGCCTTCGAGGTCGCAAAAAGTCGCGCCACTTCGCGGATCGTCGCCGCCGGAATGCCGCAGATCGGCGCCATCTTCTCCGGCGAGAAGTCCTTGGCGTTCTCCTTGAGCGCCTCGAAGCCGCTGGTGCGGTCCCTGATGAACGCTTCGTTCGCCAGGCCCTCGTCGATGATCGCGTGGATCATGGCGTTCAACAGCGCGACGTCCGTGTCCGGATGGAACTGCAGGAAGTACGCGGCGTGGCGTGCGAGGTCGGTGCGGCGCGGATCGGCGACGATGAGCTTGGCGCCGCGCTTGGCGGCGTTCTTGAGCCAGGTGGCCGCCACCGGGTGGTTCGAAGTGGGATTCGCCCCGATGAGGAAGATGACTTCCGAGTGGGCGACGTCGTTCACCTGGTTGGACACGGCGCCCGAGCCGATGCCTTCGAGCAGCGCCGCGACCGAGGAGGCGTGGCACAGGCGCGTGCAATGGTCCACGTTGTTGGTGCCGAAGCCCGTGCGCACCAGCTTCTGGAAGAGGTAAGCCTCTTCGTTGGAGCCCTTGGCCGAGCCGAAGCCGGCAAGCGCGAACTTGTCCTTGTCGCGGATCTTCCTCAGGCCGGCGGCCGCGAGCTCGAGCGCCTCTTCCCAGCTCGCCTCGCGGAACACGGACGACCAGTTGCCGGGGTCCATCGTGAAGTCCGCCGACTTCGCCACGCCCGGCCTGCGGATCAAGGGCTTCGTCAGGCGGTGCGGATGGTTCGCGTAGTCGAAGCCATAGCGCCCCTTCACGCACAGGCGCCCGTGGTTCGAGGGGCCATCCTTGCCGGTGACGAACTGGATGACGTTATTCTTGACGTGGTAGGTGAGCAGGCAGCCGACGCCGCAGAACGGGCACACCGAATCCACCGTCTTGTCGATCGCCGCGAGTCCGGCCTCGCGCGCCGGCATCAGCGCGCCCGTCGGGCAGGCCTGCACGCACTCGCCGCAGGCGACGCAGGTGGACGCACCCATCGGGTCGTCGAAATCGAACACGATCTTGGCGTGCTCGCCGCGGAAAGCGTAGCCGATCACATCGTTCACCTGCTCTTCGCGGCAGGCGCGCAGGCAGCGCGTGCATTGAATGCACGCATCCAGATTCACCGCCATCGCCGGGTGAGAGAGATCGGCCTTCGGCTGCCGGCGGGCCTTGAACCGCGGCAGGCCCACGCCGAGCTTCTGCGCCCACTGGTCGAGCTCCGAATCCTTGCGGTGCGGGGAGCCCGGGGCGCCCGCGCCGGGCCGCTTCTCCGGCATGTCGGCGAGCAGCAGCTCCAGCACCATCTTCTGCGACAACAGCGCGCGCGCGGAGTCGCTGGTGACTTCCATCCCCTCCTTCGGATAGCGGCAGCAGGAGGGCGCGAGCGCGCGCTCGCCCTTGATCTCGACCACGCAGGCGCGGCAGTTGCCGTCGGGCCGCAACCCCGGCGTGTAGCAAAGGTGCGGGATCTCCACGCCGTGGCGCTTCGCCGTCTCGATGAGCGTCTCGTCGGGCCGCCCGATCACCGTCTTGCCGTTCAGCTTGAACTCGATCGGCATCGTCGCCTGCTGCTGGGTGCTGACGCGGTCCATGGGCGGCTCCTACTCCACTTCCTGCGGGAAATACTTGATGACGCTCTGCACCGGGTTGGGTGCCGCCTGGCCCAGGCCGCAGATCGAGGCGTCCATCATGGCCTGTGAGAGTTCCGCGAGCAGCGGTTGGTTCCAGCGCTTCTCCTCCATCAGCGCGAGCGCCTTGGCGGTGCCCACGCGGCAGGGCGTGCACTGGCCGCAGGACTCGTCCTTGAAGAACTTCATCAGGTTCCTCGCAGCCGCGGCCGCCTTGTCGCGCTGCGAAAGGATCACCACCGCGGCCGAGCCGATGAAGCAGCCGTGCGGCTGCAGGGTGTCGAAATCCAGGGGAATGTCGCCCTTGGCGGCAGGCAGGATCCCGCCGGACGCGCCCCCCGGCAGGTAGGCGTAGAACTGGTGGCCCTCCAGCATGCCGCCGCAGTATTCGTCGATCAGCTCGCGCACGGTGATGCCCGCGGGCGCCAGGTGCATGCCGGGCTTCTTCACGCGGCCCGACACCGAGAACGAGCGCAGGCCTTTCCTGCCATGCCGGCCGTGCGAGGCGAACCACGCGGCGCCCTTCTCGACGATCTCGCGCACCCAGTACACCGTCTCCATGTTGTGCTCGAGCGTGGGATAGCCGAACAGGCCCACTTGCGCGACATACGGCGGGCGCAGCCGCGGCATGCCGCGCTTGCCTTCGATGGACTCGATCATCGCCGACTCCTCGCCGCAGATGTAGGCGCCCGCGCCGCGGCGCAGGTGGATCGGCGGCAG
>DASTHP010000327.1:0-6800 GCA_035718125.1 Burkholderiales bacterium
GGAGATGGCCAGGCAGCCGCTGTGGCGACACAGAGGAAAGTCCGGGCTCCACAGAGCGGGATGCGGGGTAACGCCCCGGCGCGCATAACCGCCGCGCAAGCGGCGCGAAGGCGACGAATAGGGCCACAGAGACGAGTCCTCGGGGTCAAACCCGAGGGGTGAAACGGGCAACCTCCATCCGGAGCAACACCAAATAGGCAAGCGCCTGAGGCCGGCTCGGCCGAGCTTGCGGGTAGGTGGCACGAGCCCTGGGGTAACCCAGGGCCCAGAGGAATGGCTGCCGGGAGGGGTTCGCCCCTTCGCACAGAACCCGGCTTACAGGCCGTCTCCCATTTCCTTGGCGCCCATCGCGGACTTTTGTCTCGCGCCCGGACATTTCCTTTTGCTTCCGGCGCCGCGACCACGCAATAATGCCGGCGACATTTGCAGCCGGAGACAGAACGGGCCAGCCAGGCCCGCACGGACAGATCGGTGCACAGCCGCCTCAACCAGAACGACGTCACCAACAGGATCAACGTCGAGGACCCCGATCAGGTCCGCGACGCGGTGCTCGCGCTGTTCAGCGCGCGCTATCCCGGCGCCGACCTGGCGCCGCTGCGCCGGGCCTTCGCCGACGTCAAGGCGCTGTTTGCGGGCCATTTCCCCGGCTACCTGCCGTGCGACACGCTCTACCACGACCTGCGGCACACGCTCGACATGACGCTGGCGATGGCGCGGCTGCTCGACGGCCACGACCGCGCGCTCGCCGCGCCCGACCAGGTCGGCGCGCGCCGCGCCATGCTCGGCGTGGTCGTCGCCCTGCTGCACGACTCCGGCTACCTCAAGCGCGCTTCCGAGGCGCACGTCGAGAACGGCGCCGTTTTCACCAAGATCCACGTGAGCCGCAGCGCCGATTTCCTCCTGCGCTACCTGCCGCAGCTCGGCTATGCCGCGGAGGCCGGCGCCGCCGCCAAGCTCGTGCATTTCACCGGCTACGAGATGGACATCGACGACATCATGGTGCACGACCCCAAGGACCGGCTGCTCGGCTGCCTGGTGGGCACCGCCGACCTCCTCGGCCAGATGTCGGATCGCATGTACCTGGAGAAATGCCGCGAGTTCCTGTATCCGGAGTTCGTGTGGGGCCGCATCGCGCGCGAGACGCTCGCCGACGGGCGCGAGATCGTGCGCTATGCCTCGCCCGAAGATTTGATGCTCAAGACGCCCGGCTTCTACGAGTACGTGGCGCGCCAGCGCATCGAGAAGAAGCTGGGCGGCGCGGACCGCTTCGCCGCCGCGCACTTCGACGGACCGAGCCTCTACCAGGCGGCGATCGACCGCAACATGCAGTTCCTCAAGGAAGCGATCGAGCAGGCCGACCTGACGCGCTTGCGCCGGTTCTGCTATTCCCTTTCCCGCAGCGACGCGCACGTCGCCTGAGGCGGCGCTGAGCACGCTGCCTGGCCCCCCGCCAGGCCCTGATGCTGCACCAGCCCGATGCACGTGCCCTGCGCGCGTGCATCGGCGCGCGCGCGGCGCGCACCGTCCCCCGGGGCTGGCACGTGGCACGGCGGTTGCTCGGAAGGAAGCGGGAGCGACATGTCCATCGCGCAAGTCCTGCGTACCCTTGCCTGCGCCAACGGCGGCGATGGCGAGCTCGGCGAACGGGCCGCCGAGCTGCTGTTTGCCGCCGTGCTCGACGGCGGCCTGGAGGAGCTCGAGCTGGGCGCGCTGCTCGGCGCATTCGCCATGCGGCCGCTTGCCGGCGGCGAACTTGCCGGTTTCGCGCGCGCCGCGACCGCGCGCAGCGCCCGTCTCGCTTTCACGCCGGCAGCGCGCGGCCGCAGTGCCCTGCCGGTGTCGATCCCCAGCTACAGCGGCACAGCGGCACAGCCCAACCTGATGCCGGCCCTCGCCCTGCTGCTGGCGCGTTTCGGCGTGCCGGTCCTGGTGCACGGGCCGCTGGAAGCGCAGGGTCGCGTGGCGGGCGCCGCCGTCCTGCGCGAGCTGGGCGTGCTGCCCAGTGCCAGCTTGCACGATGCGCAGCAAGCACTTGCGGGCGCCGGGATTGCCTTTGTGCCGACTGCGTTGCTCTCGCCCGCGCTGGCACAAGTGATCGCGCTGCGCACGCGCCTGGGCCTGGTCAATTGCGCGCAGCTGGTCGCGCGCCTGCTGGAGCCGTTCGGCGGCAGTGCGCTGCGCCTGGTGCCGGCCGGCGATATCGCCGAGCGCGCAGTGCTGGCCGCCGCGCTCGAGGGCACCTCGGCGCCAGCGCTTCTCTTCGTCGGTGCGGAGGGCGAGGCGTTCGCCGCCCCGGAGCAGCGCCCGGCCATCGAACTGTTTCGCGCTGGCGAGCGGCGCGTCCTGTTCCAGGCGGAGACGGCGGCCTGCGGGCCGCTCGCCTCGGCGCAGACCGACGCCGACCCGCGTGCCGCCGCAGGCTGGATCGCACACGCACTTGCAGGCAAGGTGCCGCTGCCTGCGCCGTTGTCCAACCTGCTGGCCTGCTGTCTCTACGCCGTCGGCTACTGCGAGGATTTCAACCAGTCCAAGGCCATCGTCGCCGTACGCACACGGGGACTTGCAGCCGCCTAGCGCGCGCCGGCGCGCGGCTGCCGTGGACGGGCCTGTGGGGTTTGTCACGATCGGCGCATTGCCGTCCTTGCGGCATCGGCTCGTTCCATGGCACAAGAAGCCAGCAATGACACTCCCCCACCGACTGGCGCCGGCGTCCCATCGACCGACCACGGCGCTTGCGTCCCAGCGGACGAATTCCGCACCTGCCCGCCCGGAGGCGGCGCCGGCGCTGTTCCGCCTGCTGGCGGAGAGCGCGCTGTCGCGTGCCGCCCTGGATGCCTGCGGGCTGCCGCTGGCGCTGGCGGAGGCCAGCGCGGCCGCACCGACCCTGTGCTACGTCAATCGCGCCTTCGAGAGCTTCTTCGGGCATCGCGCGGCGGAAGCGCTGGGGCGTTCCGCCACGGCGCTGCTGTTTGCGGACGGCGCCGGATCCGAGCGGCTGTTCCGCGAGCCCGGCGCGCAACTGCTGCTGCGCGCACAGCGCAAGGACGGCTCGCTGGCGCACGTGGAAACCACTGCCGGGGCCGTGCGCGGCGTGGATGGCCGCATCACGCACTGGGTGCTGGCATTCTCCGACCGCACCGAGCTCGAGCAGCTGCGCGACAAGCTGAACGCGCTGTGCGCAACCGCCAGCGGGGTCTGAGCCCCGGTTTCAGTCTTCCTTGGACTGGAGCGACTGCACGAGGTCGATCAGGATGAGCGCAATGCCGATGCAGATCACCGCACCGAGCGCCACGTCCTTGAGCTTGAAGATCGGCGGCAGCAGGTAGCCGATCACGAGCACCATCGCGACGACGCCAGCCAGGATTTTGAAGGGCATGCGGGGCTCCTCGTAACGGCTCAGCCGGAGGCGACCTGCGCGGCGAGCCAGCGGGCGTTGCACAGCAGGCGCGCGTCGTCGCCGCGCGGCCCCACCAGCTGGGCGCCGAGCGGCAGGCCGTTCGCGCCATGCATCAGCGGCAGGGTCACCGCCGGCATGCCGCACAGCGTCCATAGCGTGCAGAACGCGGGATCGCCAGTCGCCTCCAGGCCCAGCGGCGCGGTGCCCGCCGCCGCGGGCGTCAGAATGGCGCTGTAGCGCGCGTAGATCTCGCCGAACGCGTCGTTCAGCATCGGGATGCGCGCGAGCGCCTTCTGGTATTCGAGCGCGCTGGTCTCGCGACCGCGCGCCAGCTGCTTGCGCAGGGACTCGGACAGCCGATCGCGGCCCTTCTCCCACTCGAGGTCGAGGTTGGCCGCCATCTCGGCTTCCATGAGGGTCTGGTGCCAGGCCAGCGCATTGACAGCCGAGGCGGGCAACTCGACCTCCTCGACGCGATCACCGAGTGCGGCGACCAGCTCCTCGAACGCCTCGCGCGTATCGGCGGCCGCGCGCTCCCAGACCGGGCCCCTGACAAACGCGATGAGCGGCGGCAGCGGAGGCTCCTGTTGCACCGTCTGCAGGAAGGGCGGGCGCGCGCGCGGGCGCGTGTCCGGATCCCCCTCGTCATGGCCCGCCAACTGCTCGCAGGCGAGCGCCACGTCCTCGAGCGATCGCGCGAAGACGCCCACGTGGTCGAGCGCGCGCGAGAGCTTCATGACGCCGGTGCGCGGGATGAGGCCGTGCGTCGGCTTGAAGCCGTAGACGCCGCAGAAGGCCGCAGGCCGGATCACCGAGCCGTTGGTCTGGCTGCCGAGCGCCAGCGGCACCATGCCCGCGGCCACCGCGGCCGCGGAACCCGAGGACGAGCCCCCGGGCGTGTGCGCGGGGTTGTGCGGATTGCGCGTTTTCCCCGGCGCATAGGTGGCGCACTCGGTGGTCACCGTCTTGCCCATGATGACGGCGCCCGCGGCACGCAGCAGCGATACCACCGCCGCGTCGCGCACCGGCTGGCGTCCGGCGTGCAGCACGGTGCCATCCTCGGTAGGCATGTCGGCAGTGTCGATGATGTCCTTGATTCCCACCGGAACGCCATGCAGCGGCCCGACCGGCCGGCCTTCGCGGCGATCCTGGTCGCGCGCGCGCGCCTGTGCCAGCGCGTGCTCGGGATCGAGATGCTGCCAGGCCTGCACCTTGTCCTCGACTTCGCCCACGCGCGCCAGGCAGGCCTGCACCAGCTGCTCCGACGTGATGGCGCCATCGCGGATGGCGCGCGCCGCATCGCTCGCCGAGAACCAGTTCAGCTGCGAGGCGTCCATGGCCTCAGCCGTAGATGGCGCGCGGCAGCCACAGCGCGACGTCCGGCCACACGTAGATGAACAGCATCGACACGATCACGATGTACAGGAACGGCATGCAGCCGCTGAAGATCTGCGTCAGCAGCAGGCCGGGCGGCGCCACGCCCTTGAGGTAATAGGCCGACATCGCCATCGGCGGGGACAGGAACGCGGTCTGCAGGTTGAGCGCCACCAGCACGCCGAACATCAGCGGGTCGATGCTGAAGTGGCTGAGCAGCGGCAGGAAGATCGGCACGAAGATGATGATGATCTCGGTCCACTCCAGCGGCCAGCCGAGCAGGAAGATGATGAACTGCGACATCAGCAGGAAGGTGATCGGGTTGAGCTTCATGCCGAGCACCGTTTCCTTGATGATGGCCTCGCCGCCCAGGTAGCTGAACACCGAGGCGAAGGTCGCCGAGCCGACGAACAGCCAGCACACCATCGCGGAGGTGCGCGCCGTCAGGTAGATGGACTCCTTCAACCGCGCCCAGCTGAGCGAGCGGTAGGCCATGGCCAGCACGAAGCCGCCGAAGGCGCCCACCGCCGCGGCCTCGGTGGGCGTCGCCAGGCCGAACATGATGGCGCCCAGCACGCAAAGGATCAGGATCGCCAGGGGAAAGAACGACTTGAACAGCAGCACCACCACCTGTCCCACGGAAACATTGCTCTTCTCCTTGGGTAGCGGCGGCGCGAGGTTCGGCTTGACGATGGCGAGGACGATCACGTAGGCGATGTACATGCCGGCGAGCAGGAAGCCGGGCAGCAGCGCCGCGGCATAAAGCTTCACCACCGAGATGCCGGCCTGCGCCGCATACACGATCAGCATGATCGAGGGCGGGATGAGGATGCCGAGGCAGCCGCCCGCGCACACCACGCCCGAGGCGAGGCGCGCGTCGTAGCCCGCCTTCATCATCTGCGGGAAGGCGAGCAGACCCATTAGCGTCACCACCGCGCCGACGATGCCGGTGGCCGTGGCGAACAGGGCGCAGGTGGCGAGCGTCGCCACCGCGAGCGAGCCGGGGATGCGCTTCAACGCCAGCTGCAGGCTGAGGAACAGGTTGTCGAGGATGTTGGCGCGTTCGACCAGGTAGCCCATCAGGAGGAACAGCGGGATCGACACCAGCGCGTCGTTGTTGAGCACCGTGAACGTGTTCTGCGTCAGCAGGTAGAACACGCGGTTGTCGAAGAAATCCTGGTGCGGCTGGAAATACGCGTAGTAGCCAAAGCCCACGCCGAGCGCCATCAGCGTGAACGCCACCGGGAAGCCGATCATGATCGTCGTGACCAGGATCCCCAGCATCACCAGCGCGATGACCGGATCGCTCACGCGCGTGCCTCCGTGCCGGATTCCCGCGCGCGCTTGGCTTGCGCCTCGGCCAGGATCTGCTTTTCCAGCTCCTCCACGTCGTGCAGCCGCGCCGGCCACTGACCGGTGCGCAGGCAGACCACGCAGCGCAGCACCTCGGCGAACCCCTGCAGCGCGATCAACGCGGCGCCGAACTGGATCATCATCTTCAGCGGCCAGATCGGCACGCCGGCCGGGCTGTTGACGCTCACCTCCCGCAGCCGCATCGACTCGAAGCCGTAGGCGCCGCCGGCGACCACCAGGGCGAGGATGCCGGGAAAGAAGAACAGGATGTAGAGCACGAGCTCGATGGCTGCCTGCCGCTTCGGGCTGAGCAGGCGGTAGAACATGTCGGCGCGCACGTGGCCGCCGCGCGAAAGCGTATAGGCGCCGGCCATGTAGAACACGGCACCGTACATGATGTAGCTCATGTCGAAGGCCCAGCTCGTCGGGTTGTCGAAGACGTAGCGGACGACGACTTCGTAGCAGGTGCCGAGCGTCAGGATGACGATGCACCACGCGAAGGCGTGGCCGATCGTCTTGCTCAGCTGATCAATGCCGTAGATGACTTTGTTGATCATGGGGCGGGAAACAAAACGGGGCGGCGCCGCCAGGCACCGCCCCTTGTTGCCTTGTCAGCCGTCGTCCCTTAGGCGGGGATCTTGGTCTTGAAGATGTGCTCGTAGCCGAGCTTGTAATC
>DASTHP010000328.1:0-2755 GCA_035718125.1 Burkholderiales bacterium
GGCAGGCCCGTCAGCGCGTCGCGCGTGGCGAGGTACTGGATGCGCTCCTCGGCCTGCTTGCGCGCGGTGATGTCGGCGCCGGTACCGCGGTAGCCGATGAGCTGTCCGCGCGCATCGCGCACCGGCACCCCGCTCACCTGCTGCCAGATCACCTTGCCCGACTTGGTGAGGGAGCGGTGGGTGAGATCGCGGAACGGCTGGCCTTCGTTGCCGTTGCGGTCGAAGAAGGCATCGAGCATGCGCGCCTCGCCGAGCGGCATGAACTCGCGCGGCGTGCGGCCGATCAGCTCGGCCCGCATGTAGCCGAGCACGGCTTCGGCGCGCGCCGACAGGTAGGTGTAGCGCCACTGCGCGTCGGTCTCCCAGACGTACTCGCCCGAGGCCTCGACGACATCGCGAAAGCGCTGCTCGCGCTCGGCGAGCGCCTCGCGCGCCCTGCGCTGCTCGGTGACGTCGCGCACCACCGACTGCATCACCAGGCGCCCGCGCTCCAGGTAGGAGGCGCTCGCGGCCTCCACCGCCAGCTCGCTGCCATCGGGCCGCCGCAGCCGGCGCTCCTCGAAGCCCAGGCTGCCCGGGCCGGCGTCGAGGTAGCGCAGGCGCTCGCGGAAGCGCTCGAGGTCCTCGGGGTGCACGTAATCCTCGACGCGGCGGCCAAGCAGCTCGCGCGGCGAGGCGACGCGCATCAGGCGCGCCGCCGCCGGGTTGGCGTACTCGATCACGCCGCCCGCGTACACCACCACGGCGTCGGGTGCGAGCTCGATCAGCGAGCGATAGCGCTCCTCGGCCTCGCGCACGGCTTGCTCGGCGCGCTTGCGGCCCGTGATGTCGATGTTGATGCCGGTCATGCGCACCGCGCGGCCCTCTGCGTCGCGCTCGTTCACCTTGCCGCGCGACAGCAGCCACTTCCAGCCGCCGTCGGCGGTGCGATAGCGGTGCTCCTCGGCGTAGTCCGCGCGCTCGCCCTTCACCACCTCCATCGACAGCTTCACCGCGCGCGGCAAGTCCTGCGGATGCACGCCCTGCATCAGCTCGCCGACCGTGGTGGCGGTGGGCGCGCGCGGCTTGCCCTGGAACTCGGCCCAGCCTTCGCTCAGATAGACCTTGCCACTGCGCAGATCGGTGTCCCACAGGCAGGCGTTCGAGCCTTCCAGCGCCAGCTCGAGCCGCTCCTTGGCCGCGGCCAGCTCGCGCTCGCTGCGGCGCCGCTCGGTGACATCGCGTCCCACGCCGCGGTAGCCGAGGAAGGCGCCGCGCACGTCGTAGCGCGGCTGTCCCGACACCAGGTGGCTCTGGCGCGCGCCGGCGCCGTCCTTGCGCGTGAGCTCCAGGTCGAAGAACGGCAGCCGCAGGCGCAGCTTTTCCAGGTGCTCGGTGAACGCGCGCCCGTCGAACTCGACGCCGGGCAGCTCCCACAGGCGCCGGCCGAAGGCGAGGCCCGCGCCAAAGAACTCGAGCACCGCGGGCCCGCCGGTCAGCCAGGTGATGCGCTGCTCGGCGTCGGTCTCCCAGAACCAGTCGGCCGAGAGCGCGGTGAGGTTGCGGAAGCGCTCTTCGCTCTGCGCGAGCGCGCGGTGCGCGCGCCGGTCGCGCGCGCGCGCGTGCATCCAGGCGGCGAAGACGACCGCCGCCGCCGTGACCAGCAGCACCGCCTCTACGAGCGGCGACCAGTCCATGTCATCCCTGCAGGTCGCGCACCGGCGGCGCCACCTTGAGCACTTCGTCCATGGTGGTGAGACCGGCGGCGATCTTCATCGCCCCGGAGACGCGCAGCGGCTTCATGCCTTCCTTCATCGCCTGCTCGCGCACGCGCGCGAGCTCGGCGCCCGAGGCGATCAGCTGCTTCACCGCGGGACTGGCGAGCAGCGTCTCGTAGATGCCGACTCGCCCCATGAAGCCGGTCATGCGGCATTCGAGGCACCCCACCGGCTTGTAGACCTGCGCCGGGCGCGTCGACTTGAACGGCGCCACCAGCGCGTCCCAGGCCGCCTGGTCCTCGGCGCGGTTGAGCTCCGAGGGCTGCTTGCAGTGCGGGCACAGCGTGCGCAGCAGGCGCTGCGCCATCACGCCGTTGAGCGTGGCGTTGAGCAGGTAGGGCGCGATGCCGAGCTCGAGCAGCCGTGTCACCGCGCTCGGCGCGTCGTTGGTGTGCAGCGTGGAGAGCACCAGGTGCCCAGTCAAAGCCGACTGCACCGCCATTTCAGCCGTTTCCAAATCACGGATCTCGCCGATCATGATGATGTCGGGGTCCTGGCGCATCAACGCGCGCACCCCCTCGGCGAAGCCCAGCTCGATCGAGCCCTGCACCTGCATCTGGTTGAAGGCGGGCTCGACCATCTCGATCGGGTCTTCGATGGTGCACACGTTGACTTCGGGCGTGGCGAGCGTCTTCAGCGTCGAGTACAGCGTGGTGGTCTTGCCCGAGCCGGTCGGCCCGGTGACCAGCACGATGCCGTTCGGGCGCTCGGTCATGTCCTTCCAGCGCCGGTGGTCGTCCTCGGAAAAGCCCAGCTCGCGGAAATCGCGCACCAGCACTTCCGGGTCGAAGATGCGCATCACCAGCTTCTCGCCGAAGGCGGTGGGCAGCGTCGACAGGCGCAGCTCGACCTCGCCGCCGTCGGCGGTGCGCGTCTTGATGCGCCCGTCCTGCGGGCGGCGCTTCTCCACCACGTCCATGCGCCCGAGGATCTTGATGCGGCTGGTCATCGCCGCGAGCACCGAGGCCGGGATCTGGTACACCTGGTGCAGCACGCCG
>DASTHP010000329.1:0-5525 GCA_035718125.1 Burkholderiales bacterium
GGGGACTACGCATCGCGTGAGCGCTCCTACGAACTGCTGGCCAGGGAGTTTGCGCTAGGTCAACACGGTGGAGAGGCAGTTCGGTGAGCATTCAGGATACGGTCCGACTTCTACGAGGAGCATGACATGCGAGCGATTGCACGTATCTTTCTTGCCACCACGGTAGTGGCCTCATTGGGCATCCCGCAAAGCGCGTTGGCGCAGGGCACCTCCACCAGAGGCTATGCGGTCGATAACGCCAGCACCGTATGGCGCAACGGCTTCGGCGAATGCTGGCGCACGATCCAATGGTCCGGCCCGGATACCCCGGAATGCGGCGGTCCCGCACCCGCGCCTGCAGCCGCGCCCGCGCCCAAGCCGGTCGCTGCGACGCCGGCGCCCGTGCCCGCCCCGGCCCCCGCCCCTGCCCCTGCCGCGGCACCCGCGGTGGTGGCCGCGCCGGTCGTGGCCGCCGCTCCGCGCGACAGCGATGGCGACGGCGTCATCGACGACCGCGACCGCTGCCCCGGCACCAAGGCCGGCGCCAGGGTCGACGCCAACGGCTGCGAGGTCGTCACCCTGAAGGGCGTCAACTTCGCCAACAACTCCGCCGAGCTGAACGCCGAAGCGATGGCGGTCCTGGACCAGGCCGCCGCCGGTCTGCAAAGGCGCGGCGACATCAGGGTGGAAGTCGCGGGCCATACGGACAACCGCGGCTCTGCGCAGCTGAACCGCGACTTGTCTCAGCGGCGTGCCGACAGCGTCATGCGCTACCTGGTGTCCAAGGGCGCGAACGCCGCCAACCTCAGCGCGCGCGGCTACGGACCGGACAGCCCGGTCGCCGACAACAAGACCTCGGCCGGCCGCGCGGAGAACCGCCGCGTCGAGCTGCGCCAGTTGCAGTAGCGCGCCCCGCGCCGTCGCGCCGGCTAGAACAGGCGCTCGATCTCCTCGTAGCCGCGCTCGCGCGCGAGGTCGCGCGCGCGCTTGCCCTCGAGGTTCTTCGCGCCAGGGTCGCGCGTGCGCTTGAGCAGCAGGCTCACCACCTCCGCGTGCCCGGAATCCGCCGCGCCATGCAGCGGCAGGTTGCCGCGCAGGTCCGGCTGGTCGGGGTCCGCGCCGCGCTCCAGGAGCAAACGCGCGGTGGCCGTGTTGCCGGTCAACGCCGCCCAGTGCAGCGGCGATTCGCCGCCGTCGTTCCTCGCGCGCGGGTCGGCGCCCGCCTCCAGCAGCAGCCGCGCGCAGGCCGGGTCCTCGGGCAATCCGGCGAGGTGCAGCGCGGTCTCGCCGGTCTCGGTGCGCGCGCGCAGGTTCGAGCCCGCGTCGATCAGCAAGCGCACCAGCGCCTGCATGCCGTTCTCGGCCGCGGCGTGCAGCGGCGTCTCGCGCGCGGCGTTGCGCGCGTGCACGTCCACCTTGCCGCCCAGCACCAGGATCGCCGCCACCGGCTCCTTGCCTTCGGCGATCAGCTGGAACAGGCGCTCCGTCTCGGTCTGCGCCGCAGGCTTCTCCGGCGCCTGGGCTGGCGCTTGCGCCGACGGCTTTGCCGGCGCTTGCAGCTGAGCGGGCGGCTTGGCCGGTGTCTGCGCCTGCACCGCCAGCGCGCCTGCGACCGCAACCGTTGCGATGACGGCTCTCATGCGCGCGCCAGCACTTCGGCAAGGTGCAGGGTCTCGCGCCCGGAAAGACCTTCGATCTGCTCGCGGCAGGAGAAGCCGTCGGCGACGATGAAGGTGTCGGACTGCGCTGCGCGCAACCGCGGCAGGAGCGAAAGCTCGGCGATGCGCCGCGAGGCGCCTTCCGTCTCGCGCCGGAAGCCGAAACTGCCCGCCATGCCGCAGCAGCCGGCATCCGGCGCCTCGACCTGCATGCCTGCGGCGCGCAGCAGCTTCACGTCGGGCGCGGTGCTGGCGAGCGCCTTCTGGTGGCAGTGCCCCTGCAGAAGCGCGCGCGCCAGCACGCGCCGGGGCGCATAGCCGCGGCGCTCGAGAAACTCGGCGAGCGACAGCGTGCGGCCCGCCAGGTCCTGCGCGCGCGCGTCGTCCGGGAAAAGCTGCGCGAGCTCGTCGCGGAACACCGAGAGGCACGCGGGCTCCAGCACCACCACCGGCACGCCGGGCTCGAGCACCCGCAGGACCTTCTCCAGCGCTGCCTTCGCCTCGTCGAGCATCCCCGCGTCGTAATAGGGCCTGCCGCAGCACACGTGCTGGCGCGGCAGTTCCACGCGGCAGCCAGCGTGCGCGAGCACCTTCGCCGCGGCCTGGGCCGTCGCAGGCCGGAAGTGGTTGTTGAACGTGTCGTCGAAGAGGATTACGCGCTCGCCCCCTCCCACAGGGGCGAATCCGGAGCGAAAGCTCCGCCCGGCGAACTGCGGCAGGCGGCGATTGGTCGACAAGCCGGTGAACGAGCGCCCCAGCGCGCCCAAGGCATTGGCGAGCGCGGGCACGCGCGAGCCGAGCGGTGCCCATGCGCCGATGCGCGCCATCGCCTGCAGCGCGAGCGGCCGCGGCTTGGCCTCGTAGTAGTGCGACAGGAACTCGGCCTTGTAGGCGGCCATGTCGGTGTGCGTGGGGCAGTCGCTCCGGCAGCCCTTGCAGGCGAGGCACCAGTCGAGCGCCTCCTTCACCTCGTCGCTTTGCCAGCCGTCCTTGATCACCTCGCCTTGCAGCATCTCCCACAGCAGCCGCGCGCGCCCGCGCGTCGAGTAGCGCTCCTCGCCAGTGGCGCGGTAGCTCGGGCACATGGTGCCGCCGGATTTCGCGCGGCACTTGCCCATGCCGATGCAATGCTCGGAAGCGCGCGTGAAGCCGTCGCCGACGTCGCTGCGGAAGGCAAAGCGCGTCTGCAGGCTCACCGGCTTGTACTGCGGCCCCAGGCGCAGATTCTCGTCCGCGCGCATCACCGGGCCATCGGCGCTGATGAGCTTGCCCGGGTTCATGCGGTTGCCCGGATCCCAGATGCGCTTGAACTCGCGGAACGCGCGCATCAGCTCCGGGCCGTACATCGCGGGCAGGAACTCGGCGCGCGCCTGCCCGTCGCCGTGCTCGCCCGAGAGCGAGCCGCCGTACTTCACCACCAGCGCCGCCGCTTCGGCGAGGAAGGCGCGCCAGCGCGCCAGGCCCTCGGGCGTTCTCAGCTCGAAGGTGATGCGCGCATGGATGCAGCCGTCGCCGAAGTGGCCGTAGAGCGAGGTGCGGTAGCCGTGGCGATCCACGAGCCGCTGGAACTCGCGCAGGTAGTCGCCCAGCCGCAGCGGATCGACCGCCGCATCCTCCCAGCCCACGATCGGGTCCGGGCCCGGCGTGCCCTTGAGATTGAGCGAGGTCGCCGAAGCGCCGGTCTCGCGAATCGCCCACAGGCGGCCCATCTCGCCGCGGTCGGTGACGACGCGGCCACGCAGGGCCTTGGCCTTCTGGATCGCCTCCTCGGCCGTATCGCCGCCGAACTCGATCATCAGCCAGGCCTTGCCTTCGGGCAGGAGCTTGAGGTCATCGAGCTTCAGGCCGCGCTCGCGCAGGCCGCCGATGATCGGCTCGTCCAGCCCCTCGCAGGCGATCGGCCCGGCGGCGAGGATCTCGGGCACTGCGTCGCCCGCCTGGTAGACGTCCGGGTAGCCCTGCACGAGCAGCACGCGGTGCGGCGGGCTTTTCACGAGTTTCGCCTTCACCTGCAGAGTGAGCGCGCAGGTGCCCTCGGAGCCCACGAGCGCGCGCGCCACGTTGAAGCCGTTCTCGGGCAGCAGCTGGTCGAGGTTGTAGCCGGACACGCGGCGCTTGATCTTCGGAAAGCCCGCGCGGATCAACTCCCCATAGCTGTCGGCGAGGAGCTTGAGGCCGCGATAGATCTCCGCCTGGCGGTCGTTCTTCGCGAGGATGCGCCGGTATTCGTCTTCGCTCGTCGGGCCGCACCAGAAGCGCGCGCCGTCGTAGGTCACGACCTCGAGCGCCTCGATGTTCTCGACCGTCTTGCCGGCCATCACCGAGTGCGCGCCGCAGGAGTTGTTGCCGATCATGCCGCCGAGCGTGCAGCGCGAGTGCGTCGCGGGGTCCGGCCCGAAGGTGAGCCCGTGCGCCTCGGCCGCGCCGCGCAGCTCGTCGCACACCACGCCGGGCTCGACGAGCGCGCTGCGCGCCGCCGGGTCGATGGCGAGCACGCGGTTCATGTACTTCGAGCAGTCGATGACCACCGCCACGTTCACGCTCTGCCCGCAGAGCGAAGTGCCGCCGCCGCGCGCGAGCACGGGCGCCCCGCGCGCGCGGCAGGCAGCGAGCGCCGCCACCACATCGTCGGCCGAGCGCGGCAGCACCACGCCGATCGGCACCTGCCGGTAGTTGGACGCGTCGGAGGCATACGCGGCGCGCGCGCCCGCATCGAAGCGCACCTCGCCCGCGAGCGCCGCCGCGAGCGCCGCCTGCAGTTCCTTCATGCCGCCAGTGTAGCGGGGTCGAAGGCCTGGATCACCGGCGGCAGCGGGCAGTCGAGCGTCGCGGCCACCACGCGCACCAGCTCGGTTTCCGCCAGGCGAAACACGCCGTCGGCGGCGGCCGTCTCCAGGCAGGCCTTGAGCAGCCGCGGCTTCACGAACGGCGCGAGGTGGCGCAGGCGCTCGAGCGCATCGCCCACGCGCGCGCCGGAAAGGTCGGCGACCGGCAGCGGCGCGCCGGGCGCGACGCCGAGGATCGCGGCGCCTTTCGCGTACGCGGTCGCGGCATCGCCCCTGGAGACGTGCGCGATCAGCGACAGCACCAACCGCGCGTCGTCCGCGACTTCGTCGAGCTTGCCGAACTGCGTGCGGATCGGCTTGCCCGCGCCCTCGCGCAGGTGCTGGCGCAGGAGCGTTGCCTGCACGAGCTCCGCGAGCGTCAGCTTGCGGTCCGCCTCGACCAGGCCCTGCACCGCGGAGAGGAAAGCGTCGCGCCGCTTCTGCGACTGCTGCTTGAGCGCCGGCAGCGCGAGCTCGATGAGCAGCAGCGCCTGGGCGCGCCCGAAGGGACCCAGCTCGAGCTGCGCCGCCGCGGCCTGCGCGCCGCGCTCGCCCAGGAGCGCGAGCTGCTGCTCGCGCACCGGCCCCTCGCGCTCCAGCAGCAGGCCGAACATCGCCTGCTCGGCGCCCTCGGCCCTGGCCAGGCGCATGCGCAGCGCCTGCGGCAGGCGCTCCAGCAGCCGCCTCGCGTGATCCACGTGCTCGGGGCGCGGCGCCGCGGCGAGCGCCGCCATCGCCGCGAACCCTTCCACCACCTTGACGACGTTGCCCGCGCCGTCGAGCACCGCGCGCGCGCTGTCGCGGTACTGGGCGGCGTGGCGCGTGCGCCGGTAGTCCTCGCGCGCAAAGCGCGGGTGCACGCGCCGGATGCGCTCGTCGATCGGCGGGTGCGTCGGGAACAGCCACCAGCGCGCAACCGCCGGCAGGAAGAACATGTGCGAGAGCTCGGTGGCATGCGCCGAGCGCAGCGTGGTGCCCGCCTTGAGCACGAGGATCGAATCCAGCGCGCCGGCGATGCCCTCGGGGTTGCGCGTGAACTGCACGCTGGCCGCGTCGGCGAGCA
>DASTHP010000330.1:0-9954 GCA_035718125.1 Burkholderiales bacterium
CGTCACGCAGCGCGAGGTGGGCGTGGACACCGATTCCTGGGAGGCGGCGCTGAAGAACACCCTGCGCCAGGCCCCGGACGTGATCCTGATCGGCGAGATCCGCGACCGCGAGGTGATGGAGCACGCCATCGCCTTCGCCGAAACCGGCCACTTGTGCCTGGGCACGCTGCACGCCAACAACTCCAACCAGGCCATGGACCGCATCATCAACTTCTTCCCCGAGGAGCGGCGCCAGCAGCTGCTGATGGACCTGTCGTTGAACCTCAAGGGCGTGATCTCGCAGCGCCTGATCCCCTCGCGCGAGGGTCGCGGGCGCACGGCGGCGGTGGAGATCCTGCTCAACTCGCCCCTGATCAGCGACCTGATCTTCAAGGGCGAGGTGCACGGCATCAAGGAGATCATGAAGAAGTCGCGGGAACTCGGCATGCAGACCTTCGACCAGGCGCTGTTCGACCTGTACGAGCAGGGCCGCATCGGCTACGAGGACGCGCTGCGTTTCGCCGACTCCACCAACGAAGTGCGCCTGGCGATCAAGCTGCACGGCAAGGAAGCCAAGGACCGCGACCTGTCCAAGGGCATCGAGCACCTGGATATCGTTTGAGCGGTCTGGGGCGGCTGTTCGCCGGCCGCCGCATCCTCGGTTCGAGGCTCTTCGTGCTGGCGTTCTTCCTCGCCGTGCTCGCCACGGAGAGCGCGCACGAGGGGACCCTCCTGTCCACGGTCCTGTTCCTGGCGGGCCTTACGCTGGTGGGACTCGCCACGGTCGGGCGCCTGTGGTGCTCCCTCTACATCAGCGGCTACAAGGACGCGCAACTCATCACCGCGGGGCCCTACTCGGTGAGCCGCAATCCGCTGTACTTCTTCTCGCTCCTCGGCTTTGCCGGCATCGGCTTCGCGACCGAAACCTTCACCCTGGCCATCGTCCTGATCGCCGCCACGCTGCTCGCCTACCCCGCGGTGATCCGGCGCGAGGAAGAGGTCTTGAGGACCAAGTTCGGTGCGGCCTTCGACGCATACTGCGCGCGCACGCCGCGGCTGTTCCCCGACTTCGGCAAGTTCGTGGAGCCCGACAGCTACACGGTGAACCCGAGGCTGTTTCGCCGCACCATGGGCGATGTGGTGTGGTTTATCTGGTTCGTCGGCATCGTCGAGCTGGTCGAGGCGCTGCACGAGTACCAGTACGTCAAGCCGCTCATCCACCTTCCCTGAGCGCCCCCGCGCCCCTTCGCCGCATGCGCACGTTCAAGCTCTGGGTCGTTGCGCTGGGGCTGCTGGGCCTGGCGGCGCTCGCCGCCTTCGGCGTCGGGCTGTATTTCTATTTCTCGCCCGAGCATGCGGTGCGCCGGGCGCTCGAGTTCGAGCGCCGCCTTGCCGGCCTCGCGCGCAAGGAGGTCGAGCTGCCCGACGGCGTGCGCTACGTCTACCTCGAGGGCGGCAAGGGCGAGCCGCTCATGCTGCTGCACGGCTTCGGCGCGAACAAGGACAACTTCGTGCGGGTGGCCAAGTACCTCACGCCCCACTACCGCGTCGTCATTCCCGACCACATTGGCTTCGGCGAATCCGAAAAGCCACCCAAGGGGGACTATGCGCCGCGCGCGCAGGCCGAGCGGCTGCGTGCGCTGGCCAGGGAGCTCGGCATGGCGAAGCTCCATCTCGGCGGCAATTCCATGGGGGGCCACATCGCCCTCACCTATGCAGCGCTGTTCCCCGCCGAGGTGAAGAGCCTGTGGCTGCTCGCGCCGGGCGGCGTGTGGAGCGCGCCCGCTAGCGACATGCGCAAGCGCATCGCCGCGAGCGGCCGCAACCCGATGATCGTGAAGAGCGAGGAAGAGTTCGCGCAGCTCGTGGCGGGCGTGACGGCGGTGCCACTACCGATCCCGCGGCGCTTCCTCGACGTGCTGGCGCAGGAGCGCATCCGCAACCATGAGCTCGAGGAGCGCATTTTCAAGCAGGTCGCCGCGGATTCGGTCGAGCAGCGCGTGCGCGGCCTCGCGACACCCGCGCTCGTGGTCTGGGGCGCGCAGGACCAGGTCCTGCACCCGGGCAGCGCCGGCATCCTGCAGATGCTGCTCACGAGGTCCGAGGTGGTCCTGATGCAGGGCGTCGGCCACGTGCCGATGCTCGAGCAGCCCGAGAAGAGCGCGCTGGATTACCTGCAGTTCCGGGCAAGGCTGTAGAGTGGGCGGCCGCATGACCGACGAGAAGATCAAGGTACGCGTCACCTCCACGGGCCAGACCCTGGACGTGGTGGTGTTCAGCAAGCGCCCCGAGGTGATCACGGTGGTGCTCGGCGAGGGCGTGCACAGCGTGCGCTGCTCGCTCACCCCCACGCGCAACGGCCTCGCTTACGCCGGCAGCGCGATGGGACGCGAGATCGTCTACGAGCGCAGCCAGGACCAGGTGCGCGCCGACATCGAGCGGCTCGACCCCCGGCTGAAGGACACCAGGCGGCGCTAGCGAGATCCTTCTATCCGTGAAGCGACGATGCGCGGGGCACTGCCCATGGAAGCGCGCGGCAAGACAGGCCTGGCCCGGCATGGCCGCCCGGGAGTAGCCGGGATCATCTGCGCGGCGCTTTTCGCGCTCGCGGCGATGGCGGCACCCGCCGGCGCGGCCGACAGGCCGCATCCGGAAGCGTGGCTCCGGGAGGCTGAAGCCGCCTACGCCGGGGTCACGAGCTACACCACCATCTTTCACAAGCAGCAGCGCGTTGCCGGCGAGCTGCTGCCCAAGGAAACCATCCTGCTCAAGTTCAGGAAGCCGTCCAGCTTCTACATGAAGTGGATCGAATCGCCCTACAGGGGGAGCGAGCTGCTGTATGCGGAAGGATGGAATGCAGGCCGTGCCAGGGTGCACAGAGGCGGGCTACTGCGCTTCATCACGCACAATCTCGACCCGCGGGACCCTGGACTCATGGCGGACAATCTTCGCCCGTTCACCAGTGCGGGAATCGGCTTCCTCGTGGATATCGTCGCGATCAACCTGCGCAAGGCGACCAGGGCCGGCGAACTGGAGTTCTTCGGGCGCGGACCGGAACAGGTGTACGGACGGCGCACGCAGGTGCTGGAAGCGGTGTTCCCGAAGGAGAAATCCCGGGACTATGACGGTCACCGGTTCGTCATCAACCAGGATGTGGAGAGCAAAATCCTGGTGAGGATCAGGGTCTACGACCGGGACGGCCAGCTGGTCGAGAACTACAGCTACGAGAACCTGGTCCTCGGCGCGCCGCTCACCGACGCCGACTTCGATCCGAAGAATCCCGAGTACCGCTTCTGACGGCGCTAGCCCCGGTGGCTGCCTGCCACGATCCTGAACTCGTAGAGCCGGCACTCGAGCGCGCCGTTGTAGAGCGGCGTGCGCCGGGCGGCCTGCAGCCGGATCAGCTTCTCCATGCGCCGATCGGCGGTAAAGAAAAAACAGTTCCAGCCCGCGAAATTCCGCTTCAGCGCATCGCCCAGCTTCGGATAGAAGCGCGCCAGCTCCTCGGCCTCGCCGATGCGCTCACCGTAGGGCGGGTTCGCCACCATCACGCCCACGTCCGCCGGCGCCTGGCGCTTGAGCACGTCGCTCGCCTCGAGCGTCACCCAGCGCTCCACCCCGGCGGCGGCGAGGTTGCGCCGCGCCGCGTTGAGCGAGCGCGCATCGGCATCGCTGCCGAAGAGCTGCAGCCTGGGCGCCTTCTGCGCCGGCTGCGAGGCCTCCTCGCGCAGCCGCTTCCAAAGCGTCGCGTTGAACGTGTCCAGCTTCTCGAAGCCGAAAGCGCGCTTCAGGCCCGGCGCCCGGCCGCGCGCCATCGCCGCCGCTTCCACGAGCAGCGTCGCCCCGCCGCACATCGGATCGAGCAGGGCCTGATCGAACTGCCAGCCCGTCAGCTGCAGGATGCCGGCTGCCAGGTTCTCGCGCAGCGGCGCATCCACCACATCCGCGCGCCAGCCGCGCTTGAACAGCGCCTCGCCCGAGGTATCCAAGTAGAGCGCGCCGCGCTTTTCCTCGAGGAATACGTGCACGCGCACGTCCGGCGAAGCGCGCTCGACATCGGGCCGGCGCCCGACGTCGTCGCGGAACCGGTCGCAGACGGCGTCCTTCACGCGCAGCGTGACGAATTCGAGGCTCTTCAGCGGGCTCTTCTGCGCGGTCACGTAGACGCGCAGCGTGCGGTTGACGTCGAAGAGCGAGAACCAGTCCACGGCGCGCGCGGCGGCATAGACGTCGTCCTCGCTGCCGTAATCGAACTGCGCGACTTGCCAGAGGATGCGCGAGGCGAGGCGCGACCAGAGGTTGGCGCGGTAGCAGGTCTCCAGGCTCCCCGCGAAGCCGACGCCGCCCGCGGTGGGCTCGGGCGCCGAGGCGCCAAAGCTCTTCAGCTCCGCGGCAAGCAGCGCCTCCAGCCCGCGCGGACAGGGCGCGAAGAACCGCTCAGGCCGGCTTGAGGACGACAAGGAAGACCACGGCGAACAGCACCAGCACCGGGAACTCGTTGAACCAGCGCAGCCACACGTGCGAGCGCGTGTTGCGCTCGGCGCGGAAATCGAGCATCAGCTTCGCGCACCAGAGGTGATAGGCGATGAGCGCGGCGACCAGCGCGAGCTTCGCCTGCAGCCAGGCCCCGGCGAAGCCCCAGCCGAGCCACAGCCACGTGCCGAAGACGAGCGTCAGCGCGCCGCTCGGTGTCATGATGCCCCAGAAGAGCTTGCGCTCCATCACCTTGAAGCGCTCGCGCGAGACCGTGTCCTCGGCCATCGCGTGGTAGACGAACAGCCGCGGCAGGTAGAACAGGCCCGCGAACCAGGTCACCACGAACACGATGTGCAGCGCCTTCACCCAGAGCATGTCAGGTCAGGAGCCTTCTGCGCGTGAGCAGGACGGCGACATAGAAGCCGCCGATAGCATAGGCGAGGAGCACCGCCACGTGCAGCAGGATCGCCGGCGGCACCTCGCCTGCGAGCAGGGGCCGCGCCAGCGCCACGCCGTGGTACAGCGGCAGGGCCTGCGCCGCCACCTGCACGGCCGTGGGCAGCTGCTCCACCGGGAAGAACACGCCCGAGAGCATCATCATCGGGGTGAGCACCAGCGTCATGTAGTAGCTGAAGAAGTCATAGCCGGTGGCGAGCGCGTTGATGGACAGCCCGACGCCGGCGAACGCGAGACCCACCAGCGCGACCACCGGGATGGCGGCCAGCGCGAGCGGCGAGCTGGCATAGCCGAACACCGCGATCACGGCCAGCATGCAGGCGCCGGCGGCGAGCGACTTGGTCGCCGCCCACGCCCACTCGCCCGCCACCACGTCTTCCAGCGTCATGGGCGCGTTCAGGATCGCGTCCCAGGTCTTTTGCACGTGCATGCGCGAGAACGCCGAGAACAGCGACTCGAAGGTCGCCGCATACATGGTCGAGGAGGCGACGAAGCCCGCGGCGAGGAAAGCAAAGTAGCTGGTGCCGCCCATGTTGCCCAGAACCGCGCCCAGGCCGTAGCCCAGGCCGAACAGCATGATCAGCGGGTCGGCGAGGTTGCCGAGGATGGAGGGGATCGCGAGCTTGCGCCACACGAGGAAGTTGCGGCGCCACACGGCGACGAAGCGCAGGTTCACGACGCTAGTCCCTCAGGTCCCGACCGGTGAGCTTCAGGAACAGGTCTTCCAGGTTCGCCGGGCGGTGCAGGTAGACCAGATCGTGCTGCCCGCGCAGCAGCGCGAGCACCGGCTCGACATCCGCGGCGTAGCAAAAGACGGTCTCGCCGGCGCGCTCGACGCGCGGCGCGAGGCCTTTCGCGCGCGCCATCCACTGCTCCACGCCGTTGCCGTGGACTTCGACCACCTGCGGCTCGATGTGGTTCGCGATCAGCGCGCGCGGCGCGCCCTGCGCGATGATGCGCCCGCGGTCCATGATGGCGATGCGCGAGCACAGGCGCTCCGCCTCCTCCATGAAATGCGTGGTCAGCACGAGCGTCTTGCCTTCCTGGGTCAGTTGCCGCAGCCGCTCCCAGATCAGGTGGCGCGCCTGCGGGTCCAGGCCCGTGGTCGGCTCGTCCATGAAGATGAGCTGCGGGTCGTTCACCAGGGCGCGCGCGAGCGTGAGCCGCCGCTTCATGCCGCCCGAGAGTGCCTGGATGCGCGCGCCGGCGCGCCCGCCGAGCCCGGCGAACTCCAGCAACTGCGGAATGCGCGCCCTGATGTCGCGGTCCTTCATGCCGAAGTAGCGGCCATAGACGACGAGGTTCTCGGCCACCGTGAAATCCGGGTCGAGGTTGTCGAACTGCGGCACTACGCCGACGCGCTGGCGCGCGATCCGCGCCTCGGCCGGCACGTCATGGTCCAGCAGGCGGATGCGGCCCGCATCCGGCGTGAGCAGCCCGAGGCACAGCTTCAGCGTGGTGGTCTTGCCCGCGCCGTTCGGGCCCAGGAGGCCGAAGCATTCGCCCGCGGCCACCTCCAGATCCACGCCGGCGAGCACCTCGGTCGTGCCGTAGCGCTTGCGCAGTCCCTTTGCCGCGAGCGTCATTTCCAGTTCGCCGTCACCGCCAGCTTGAGCGCCGGCAGCTTGCGGTGGAAGAAATGGTCGGCGCCGGGCAGCACCAGCACGGCGAGCTCCTGCGGCCGCGCCCAGTCGAGCACCGCCGCGAGCGGGATCGTCTCGTCGGCCTCACCGTGGATCACCAGCGTTCCGGCGGGAACTGGCGGCACCACCTGATTCGTCACCGCGGTGCCGACCAGCGCCATGCGCTCGCACGGCACCCGTGCCGCGAGCTTTGCCGCCATCGCCGCGCCGAAGGAAAAGCCCGCCAGCACCGGCCGCGCGGCGCCGCTGTGCGCGAGCACCGCGGCGAGGTCCTCGACCTCGCCGCGCCCTTCGTCGTGCTGGCCTTCACTGGCGCCCACGCCGCGGAAATTCGGCCGCCACGCCGCGTAGCCCAGCTCGACGAACGCGCGCGCGAGCGTCTGCACCACCTTGTTGTCCAGCGTGCCGCCAAAGAGCGGGTGCGGATGCGCGATCAGCGCGATGCCGCGCGGGCTGCCCGCGGGCTCGTCCACCGCGCACTCGATGCGGCCGGCCGGTCCCGGGACCGTCTCGCGCCGCGTTCCCGCGCGCATCAGATCCTCAAGCGCTCGACCGGGCGGCCGTGCCTGAGGTGCTCCTCGATGATTTCGTCGATGTCGGCGCGGTCCACGTAGGTGTACCAGACCGCGTCCGGGTACACCACCACGCAGGGACCCTCCTCGCAGCGGTCCAGGCACCCCGCCTGGTTGACGCGCACCTTGCCCGCGCCCGCCAGGCCGAGCGCCTTGACGCGCTGCTTGGCGTAATCGCGCATCGCGGATGCGCCCTTGCCGTTGCAGCACGGGCGCTGCTCGGCGGCGTCGCGCTGGTTGCAGCAGAAGAAGACGTGGCGCTCGTAATACGACATGGGGGGCGCATTCTACAGCAGCGCCCTCCTACAGCAGGGCGTCGTCGCGCCTGCGCGCCGCGAGGTGGATGAGGAAGGCCATCGCCGCGAAGGGCCAGAGCGTCGCCACCAGGCGCGTCAGGCCGTTGAAGTTGAGGAAGTGGCCCTGCTGCCAGAGCTTGAGCATCGCCGCCATGTACGGGTTCAGCGGCGCAAGATTCACCAGCACCGCCGCGGCCATCAGCAGCACCGCCGCGAGCGCGAGCCGCACCACGCGCGGCAGCGCAACGGCGAGCAGCGCCGCCGCGAGCCCCGCCACGAGACCCTGGGCCGCGCCCGGCGTGAGCCAGTCCAGGCCGTCCTGCGCGCGCAGGATGACCGCGAAGGCGAAGGTCTTTACGGCGAGCGCGGCGAGCACGAGCGCCACCACCATCGCGCGCACCGGTGCGCCGGGGAGCGCGATCGCCGACACGAGCAACGCCACCGCAGCGAGGTTGGCGGCCGCGGTCACCGCTTCGATGGCGACGAACAGCTCCGGCGCGCGCGCCGGGCCTGCCGGCCCCGCGAACAGGTCGCGAAGGTCGCCGACGCCGAAGAGCAGCATTGCGGGATTGAGCTGCGTGAACAGCCACAGGGCGAGCAGCGCGAGGCCGAAGTCGGCGTGCGTGCCCCGTTGCAGGATGCGCGCGCGCCAGGCGCGCAGCGGCGCCTCCCAGGGCGTGGCGCGCAACCCCGCGAGCGCCCCGAGGAACGCCCCGGCCGCGTTGCACAGCACGTCCAGCCCCGAGGGCGTGCGCGTGGGCAGGTAGCTCTGCGCCGCCTCGAGGGCGAGCGAAAGGCCGGCGCCGAGCACCAGCGCGCTGAGGACCGCCGCCGCCCCCCGCAGGCGCGGACGCCAGGCCAGCACCGCCAGCAGCCCCAGGACCATGTAGGCAGCGACGTTGATGAGCGCGTCGAAGGCCAGGACCTGCCGCGGCCACGGCGTACCCAGGAACTCGAAGGGCGAGCCGCCATGCTCGCGCCACCCGGTGAGCGGGTAGAGCGATGCATAGACGATGAGCAGCAGGTAGACGGCGAACAGGAGTCGCGCGAGCGGCGAGGGGCGCAAGCTGGACTTGCCCGGCGCTTGCCTAACCGTGCGGCCGCTGCGTCACGTGCGTCGCGTGCGACGGCGCGCGCGCTGCATAGGTGCCCATCACCATGCCGAAGATCGAGGCGATGAGGCCCGCGAGCTGCGGCGGCAGGGTCGCCTCCGGCGCGATGAACTCCGCCGTGATCCAGGTGCCCAGGCCGAACAGCACCGAGAGCAACGCGCCGGGCACGTTGGCGCGCTTCCAGAAGATGCCGGCGACGAGCGGCGCCACGCAGGACACGAGGGTCACCTTGTAGGCATTCTGCACCATCTCGTACATGGTGCTCCTGGAGTTGAGCGCGAACAGCAGCGCCGCCAGCGTGAAGGTCACCAGCACCACGCGCAGCAGCAGCAGGAACTCGCGGTCGCTCATGTTGCGGAAGAAGGGCCGCACGATGTTCTCGGTGGCCAGCGCGGTGGGCGCGATCAGCGCGCCCGAGGCGGTCGACAGGATCGCCGAGAGCAGCGCGCCGAAGAACAGCACCTGCGCCCACAGGGGCGTGCGCTCGAGGATCAGGTTGGGCAGGATCTTCTGGATCTCGCGGCCATCCTCGGCGTCGAACAGCTTGCCCAGCGACGGGTCGACGACCAGCGCCGAGTAGGCGATGAAGATCGGCACGAAGGCGAAGCAGAAATAGATGGCGCCGCCGGCGAGCGTCGCGCGCACCGCGATCTTCTCGTTCTTCGCCGAGGTGACGCGCTGGAACACGTCCTGCTGCGGGATCGAGCCGATGGCGAGCGTCATCCAGGCGGCGAGGAAGGCCAGCCACTCCTTGGCGCCGCCCTTGGGCCAGAACTCGAGCTTGCCGGCATCGACCGCGGCCGCGATCACCTTGCCGGTGCCGCCGGCCATGTCGCTCACCAGCCAGGCGATGGCGCAAAGCCCCACCAGGATCACCACCGACTGGAACAGGTCGGTCATCGCCACCGACCACATGCCGCCCCAGATGGTGTAGCCGAGCACGATGGCCGCGCCGATCAGGATGCCGGTGCCGAGGTCGATCGCGCCGCCCGAGAGCACCGAGAACACCAGCCCCAGCGCGGTGAGCTGCGCCGAGGTCCAGCCGAGGTAGGACGCCGTGATGGCAACGCTGGTCACCACCTCCACCGGCTTGCTGTAGCGCTTGCGGAAGAAGTCGCCGATGGTCAGCAAGTCCATGCGGTAGAACGCGCGCGCGAAGAAGATCGCCACGAAGAACAGGCAGAAGGACGCCCCGAAAGGGTCGGCGACGATGCCGCCCAGGCCGTCCTTGGCGAAGGTGGCCGACACCGAGAGCACGGTCTCGGCGCCGAACCAGGTCGCGAACACCGTGGCGGTGGTCATGTAGAACGGCAGGCTGCGGCCCGCGACCACGTAGTCCTTGGCGTTGTGCACGCGCATCGCCGCCCACAGGCCGATGCCGATGGTGACCAGCAGGTAGAGGATGACGAAGGTGACTAGC
>DASTHP010000331.1:0-11958 GCA_035718125.1 Burkholderiales bacterium
CAAGGGCGAGCACAAGACGCCCCAGTTCCTCGCCATGAACCCGAACGGGCAGATCCCGGTGATCGTGGACCGCGACGGCCCCGGCGGCAAGCCGCTCACGCTCTCGCAGTCCACCGCGATCCTGATGTACTGCGCGGAGAAATCGGGCAAGTTCATGCCGACGGACGGCGCGGCGCGCGCGGCGATGCTGGAGGCGCTGATGGTCGCTTCCACCGACGTGACGCCGATCTTCGGCGCCTGCTTCGGCCTCATGCGCTCGAAGGAACCGCACGCGCCCAGCATCCAGGTGTTCAGGGACCGGCTGCGCGCCTTCTTCAAGGTCTGGGACGACAAGCTCGCCAAGCGCAAGTACGCCGCGGGCGATGAAGTGACGATCGCCGACTTTTCGCTCTACGCGGGCTACGCGCGCGTGAAGGGCGTGGTCCCCGAGGTGCTCGAGGGGCTGGCGAACGTCGGGCGCTGGGGACAGGCGATGGCGGCGCGGCCGGCGATCCAGCGCGCGACGGCGCCCTGAACCGAGCGGGAGGGCCGCGCGCCCACCCGGTGAGCGCGTACATGACGGGCCGCGCCGTATTGCTGCTTTCGCTCGCCGCCTTCGCCAGCGCCGCGGCGCTGCGCGCGAGCGACCCGCTGCTGCCGCTCATCGCCGGGTCCTTCGGCACGACGCCGGGCGGCGCTTCCGCGGTGATTACCGGCTTTGCGCTCGCCTACGGCCTGTTGCAGCTCGTCACCGGCCCGATCGCCGACCGCATCGGCAAGTACCGCATGGTGTGCTGGGTGACCGCGGTGTCGGCGGTGGGCAATCTGCTTTGCGCGCTCGCGCCGTCGCTGCCGCTGCTGGTCGCCGCGCGCTTCGCCACCGGCGCCACGGTGGGCGCCATCGTGCCGCTCGCCATGGCCTGGATCGGCGACGCCGTGCCCTACGAGCGCCGCCAGCCGGTGCTGGCGCGCTTTCTCATCGGCCACATGCTCGGGCTTGCGCTCGCCACGTCGGCCGCCGGCTTCCTCGGCGAGCGCTACGGCTGGCAGTCGATCTTCTTCGTTCTCTGCGTGCTCTATGCGTTCGTGGCGCTGCTGCTGTTCGCCGAGCTACGCCGCAATCCGCTCACGCGCGAGGTGCGCGCGGCGGGCGGCGACCTCGCCGATGCGTTTCGCCGCATGGCGCTGCTGCTGCGCAAGCCATGGGTGCGCGTGATCCTCGCCATCGTGTTCGCCGAAGGCCTCCTGCTGTATGGCGCAACCGCCTTCATCGCGCTCGAGCTGCACCTGCGCTTCGGCCTTTCGCTTGGCGCGGCCGGCACGCTCACCGCGACCTTCGCGCTGGGCGGCTTCGTCTACGCCGCCTTCTCGGGCCGCATCGTGCCGCGGCTGGGAGAGAAAGGCCTTGCCGCGGGCGGGGGCATCTTCATCGCCGCAAGCCTGCTCGGACTTGCCGCGGCGCCGGCCGCCGCGTGGGTACTGCCCTGTATGGTGGCGCTGGGCATGGGCGTGTACATGCTGCACAACACGCTGCAGGTGCATGCCACGCAGATGGCGCCGGAGGCGCGCGGCGGCGCGCTGGCACTGTTTGCGTGCAGCCTGTTCACCGGGCAGTCGGCAGGAGTCTGGCTCGCCTCGCACGTCGTGGACGCGGCGGGCGCACGCCCGGTGTTCGTGGTCGCGGCGCTCGGCCTGTTCGTGCTGGCGCTCGACTTCCGGCGGCGGCTGGCTAAACTGCGTACCAGCCACCACAAGGAGCCAACAATATGAAGAAACTGCTCGCGGCGCTGCTGCTCGCGCCCGGCCTCGCGCTCGCGCAAGGCTATCCCGCGAAACCCGCGCGCATCATCGTGCCGTTTCCGCCCGGCGGCACCACCGACCTTATCGCGCGCATGGTGCAGGCGAAGTTCCAGGAGCACCTCGGCACGCAGATCCTCATCGAGAACAAGGGCGGCGCGGGCGGCTCGATCGGCGCCGCGGATGCGGCGCGCTCGGCGCCCGACGGCTACACCATGCTGATGGTGTTCGACACGCACGCCGTCAACCACCACCTCTATAAGAGCGCGCCCGATCCGTTCACGGCGCTCGAGCACCTGATGCTGATGGTGACCTCGCCGAGTTCGCTCGTCGCCGGCACCGCGTTCACGCCCGGCAACCTGAAGGAAGTGGTGGCCGCCGCGAAAGCGCAGCCGGAGAAAGTCAGCTACGGCTCGGTGGGCTCGGGAAGCTCCAACCACCTCGGCGCGCTGCTGCTCGAGCAGGTCGCGGGCATCAGGATGCTGCACGTGCCCTACAAGGGCGGCGGGCCGCTGGTGCAGGCGATGCTCGGCAACCAGGTGAACGTCGCGTTCATCTCGACGCCGCTCATCCTGCCGCACATCAAGTCGGGCAAGGTGAAGGCGATCGCCGTGGGCGGCAAGCAGAGGATGGCGGTGCTGCCGGAGGTGGCGACGCTCTCGGAGACCTTCCCGGGTTTCGAGCAGGTGTCGTGGTTCGGGTTGCTCGTGCCGGCGGGCACGCCCAAGGATGTCTCCGCGAAGATCCACGGCGCGATGGCCAAGACGCTCGCCGTGCCGGAAGTGCGCCAGAAGCTCATCGACGGCGGCTTCGAGATGGTGGCGAGCTCGCCGGAGGAATTCCTGCGCTTCGTGCGCGCGGAGTCGGACAAGCTCGGCAAGCTGATTCGCGACAACGGCATCAAAGTGGAATGACGCAGCGAGGGGCGTAATGCCGTGGCGGCATTGATGCAGCAGCAGTTCGTCTACACGGCGCTGCCGGCGCGCGTGGTGTTCGGCGTGGGCGCGCTCGCGCAGCTGCCCGCGGAGCTCGAGCGCCTGGGCGCCAGGCGCGCGCTGCTGCTCTCGACACCCGAGCAGTCCGAGGCCGTGCGCCAGGTGGCGGCGGCGCTGGGCAGCCGGGCGGCGGGCGTCTACGACAAGGCGGCGATGCACGTGCCGCTCGAGATCGCCGAGGACGCGCGCCGCGTGGCGCGCGAGTTGCGGGCCGACGTCGGCATCACCGTGGGCGGCGGCTCGACGACGGGACTGGGCAAGGCGATCGCGCTCACCTCCAATCTCCCGATCCTCGCCGTGCCCACCACCTACGCGGGCTCCGAGATGACGCCGATCTACGGCCTGACCGAGGGCGGCATGAAGAAGACCGGGCGCGATGTGCGCGTGCTGCCGCGCACGGTGATCTACGACCCGGCGCTGACCTTCAGCCTGCCCGCGGCGCTATCGGCGGCGAGCGGCATGAACGCCATCGCGCATTGCGTGGAAGCGATGTATGCGCAGGACGCGAACCCGATCATCTCCATGATGGCGGAGGAAGGCATCCGCGCGCTCGCCGCCGCGCTGCCGGTCATCCTGCGCGAGCCGCGCAACTACAAGGCGAGGAGCGATGCGCTCTACGGCGCGTGGCTCGCCGGGATCTCGCTCGGTTCCGCGGGCATGGCGCTGCACCACAAGCTCTGCCACACGCTCGGTGGCACCTGGAACCTGCCGCACGCGCAGACGCACGCCATCATCCTGCCGCACGCGGCGCGCTACAACCGCGATGCAGCCCCCGAGGCCATGGCGCGCATCGCGCGCGCGCTCGGCACGCAGGATGCGCCGACGGGCCTGTATGACCTGGAAATGAAGCTCGGCCTCAAGATGAGGCTCGCGGAGCTCGGCGTGAAGGCGGCCGACCTGGATCGGGCGGCTGATCTCGCGACCCGGTCACCGTACCCGAACCCCGCGCCGATCGAGCGAACCGCGGTGCGCGCGCTGCTGGAAGCCGCGTACACTGGCCGCAGGCCGGATTAGACCCGAACGGCCCCTCGTTCACGAGGCATCCCCCATGTCAGCCTACGCGCTCCGCCAAGGCGCTCTCGCGCTTGCCGCCCTCGCCGTGCTCGCCGCCGGCTGCTCGAAGGAGGCGCCGCCGCCGCAGCGTCCGGCGCCGCAGGTGACCGTCGTCGTCGTCGAGCCGAAGGACGTTCCCGTGGCGCGCGAATTCGTCGCGCAGACGGAGAGCTCGCGGCAGGTCAACATTGTTGCGCGCGTCTCCGGTTTCCTCGACAAGATCGCCTACCAGGAAGGCGAGGTGGTCAAGCAGGGACAGCTGCTCTTCCAGCTCGACCCGAAGCCGTTTCAGGCGCAGCTGGAGGCCGCGCGCGGCGCGCTGCAGTCGCAGCAGGCGCGCTTGCGCACGACCGAGGCGAACCTTGCGCGCGTCAAGCCGCTGGCCGAGAAGAACGCCCTGTCGCAGGCGGACCTCGACCGCGCGCAGGGCGAGTTCGACAACGCGAAGGCCGCGGTGTTCTCGGCCGAGGCGAAGCTGAAGGAAGGGGAGCTGAACCTCGGCTACGCGACGATCCGGTCGCCGGTGACGGGGCTCGCCAGTCGCGCGCTGCAGCGGCAGGGGGCGTACGTGAGCGCGACCGCCGAGAGCGCGAACCTTACCTACGTCGCCGCGATGGACCCCATCTGGGTGACTTTCAGCGTGTCGCAGAACCTGGCCGCCAAGTGGCGTGAAGAAAATGCCAAGCGGCAGGTCATCGAGCCAGCCAACCGGCAATACACGGTCGACCTGGTTCTCTCCGACGGCACCCGCTATCCGCACACCGGCAAGATCAGCTTCGCCGATCCGTCGTTCAGCCAGGAAACCGGCTCGTTCATGGTGCGCGCAGTGCTCCCCAACCCCAAGCAGGAGCTGCGCCCCGGCATGTTCGTCACCGCGTTCGTGCGGGGCGCCGTGCGGCCGGGCGCGATCGTCGTGCCGCAGCTCGCCGTGCAGCAGGGCTCCAACGGCCACCTGGTCTACGTGGTGAAGGCGGACGGGAATGCGGAGGTGCGGCCGGTGGTGGTCGGCGACTACTACGGCGACAAGGACATCGTGATCCAGAGCGGCCTGCACGCGGGCGACCGCGTGGTGGTGGAAGGCGTGCTGCGCGTCGTCCCCGGCCAGCCGGTGAAGGTCGTCGAGCCGGGCGCGGTGGACGCGAAGCCCGCGGCGGCGAAGCCCGCCGCAGCGAAGTCCGCCGCCGAGAAGAAATAGGCCCGGCGCGCCGTGTTCACGCACTTCTTCATCGACCGGCCGATCCTGTCGTCGGTCATCTCGATCCTGCTGGTCCTCGGCGGGGCGGTGGCGATGTGGGTGACGCCGATCTCGCAGTACCCGGAGCTCGCGCCGCCGCAGGTCACGGTCGAGGCGCGCTACCCCGGCGCCACCGCCGAGGTGATCGCCAACACGGTGGCCGCGCCGATCGAGACGCAGATCAACGGCGTCGACAACCTGCTGTATTTCAACTCCGTGAGCTCCTCCAGCGGCAACGTCACCATCAATGTCGTCTTCAAGCCGGGCAGCGACCCGGACATCAACCAGGTGAACGTGCAGAACCGCCTCAGCCAGGCGACGCCCACGCTGCCGCAGGTCGTGGTGCAGCAGGGCCTCACGGTGGAGAAGAAGTCCTCGAGCTTCATGATGGTGGTCTCGGTGTACTCGCCCGACGACCGCTACGACTCCACCTACATCGACAACTACTCCAACCTGTACGTGCTGGAGGAGCTCAAGCGCGTGCCCGGCGCCAACCGCGCGCAAGTGTTCGGGCTGCCCGATATCGCCATGCGGGTGTGGCTGCGGCCCGACCGCATGGCGCAGCTCGGCATCTCGGTGCAGGACGTCGCGGCGGCGGTGCAGAGCCAGAACCAGACCTTCGGCATCGGCCAGATCGGCGCGCAACCCACGCCGCACGGCGTGCAGCAGACCTTCGTCGTCACCGCGCAGGGCCTGCTGCAAAAGCCGGAGGAGTTCGAGAACATCATCGTGCGCACCGCGCGGGAGGGCACCGCGATCGTGCGCGTGCGGGACCTCGGCCGCGTCGAGCTCGCCAAGCGCGACTATTCGATCTCGAGCCGCCTGAACGGCAAGACCGCGACCACCATCGGCATCTTCCAGCAGCCGGGCGCCAACGCCGTGGAGACGGCGCGCGCGGTGCGCAGGCGGCTCGAGGAGCTCAAGGCCCAGTTCCCCACCGGGCTGGACTACAAGATCGCGCTCGACACGAGCCTGTTCACCCTGAACTCGATCGACAAGGTGGTGCATACCTTCTTCGAGGCGGTGGTGCTGGTCGTCGCCGTCGTGTTCCTGTTCCTGCAGTCGCTGCGCGCCACCATCATCCCGATTCTGGCGGTGCCGGTGTCGATCGTCGGGACGTTCATCGGCATGCACCTGCTCGGCTTCTCGATCAACATGCTGACCTTGTTCGGCCTGATCCTCGCCATCGGCCTGGTGGTGGACGACGCCATCGTGGTGGTGGAGAACGTCGAGACCAACATGGCGAAGCACGGCCTGGGCGCGCTCGAGGCCGCCAAGCGCGCCATGAGCGAGATCGCCGGCGCGCTGATCTCGATCGTGCTGGTGCTGGTGGCCGTGTTCCTGCCGGTCGCCTTCCTCGGCGGCGTCACCGGCACGCTCTACCAGCAGTTCGCCATCACCATCGCCATCTCGGTGGTGATCTCCGGCGTGATGGCGCTCACGCTCTCCCCGGCGCTCGCCGCGATCATCATCAAGGCCCACCACGGCGAGAAGAAGGGGTTCTTCCGCTGGTTCGAGAACAGCTTCCAGCGGCTCACGCAGGGCTTCGTCGGCGGCGCGGCGCGCCTGATCCAGGGATGGCCGATCGCGCTGCTTGCCTTCGGCGCAGTGATCGCCGGGATCCTGGTGATGTTCCGTGTCCTGCCGGGGAGCTTCGTGCCCGAGGAGGACCAGGGTTACTTCTTCGTCGTCGTCGAGGCGCCCGACACGGCGAGCCTCGACTACGTCGCTGCGTTCACCGACAAGGTGCACAGGATCATCGCCGCCGATCCGGCGATCCAGGACGTGGCGGTGGTCAACGGCTACAGCCTGGTGGACAGCCAGTTCCGCAACAACGCTGCCGTCGTGTTCGCCTCGCTCAAGCCGTTCGAGGCGCGCACCGAGCCCTCGCTGCTGAGCTTTGCCGTGCTGCCGCGGCTGAACCGTCAGTTTGCGGGCCTGCGCGAGGGGTTCGCATTCGCGATCAACCCGCCGGCCATCCCCGGCCTCGGCACCACGGGCGGCTTCGAGTTCTACATCCAGAACCGCGGCGCGGGCGATCCGCGCGCCACCAACGCGGCGCTGCAGGCGTTCCTCGCCAAGGCGCGCCAGCGCCCCGAACTGGCCGGCATCGCGACGACCTTCCGCGCGGCCACGCAGCAGCTGTTCGTGGACCTGGATCGCAACAAGACCGAGGTGCTCGGCGTGCCCGTGCAGGACGCGTTCCAGACCATGCAGGCGTTCTTCGGCTCGACCATTGCCGGCCAGTTCAGCCAGTTCAGCCGGGTCTGGTGGGTGGTGCTGCAGGCCGACGCCCAGTACCGGGTCAATCCGGAGGATTTCAACAAGGTCTACGTGCGCTCGCGCGAAGGCAAAATGGTGCCGCTCTCCGCGCTGATCGCGGTGCGCTACGTCGCCGCGCCCAAGCTGATGGAGCGCTTCAACGGCTTTCCGGCGGTGAAGGTCACCGGCAACCCCGCGGAGGGCTACAGCTCGGGCCAGGCGCTGGCCGCCATGGAGGCGGTGGCGCGCGAAACGTTGCCGGGCGACTTCTCGTTCTCCTGGGCGGGGCAGGCGCTGCAGGAGAAGGACGCCGGCGGCACCTCGGCCATCGCCTTCATTGCCGGCCTGATCGTCGTGTTCCTGCTGCTCGCGGCGCAGTTCGAGAAGTGGACGCTGCCGGTCGCGGTGGTGCTCACGGTGCCGTTCGCCATCCTCGGCGCGCTCGCGCTCACCTGGGTGCGCGGGCTGGAGAACGACGTCTACTTCCAGGTGGGACTGGTGACGCTGGTCGGCCTGTCGGCGAAGAACGCGATCCTGGTGTGCGAGGTGGCGATCGAGCACGTGCGCCACGGCATGGCGGTGCGCGAGGCGGCGCTCGCGGCGGCCGGCGCGCGCCTGCGCGCCATCGTCATGACCTCGCTCGCCTTCGGCCTGGGCTGCGTGCCGCTCGCCATCGCCACCGGCCCCGGCGCCAACAGCCTGCGCGCGATCGGCACCGGCGTGATCGGCGGCATTCTCGCCTCCACCTTCGTCGCCATCTTCTTCGCGCCGCTGTTCTTCTGGATACTGGAAAGCCTGAGCGCAAGGTTTGGCGGCAAGCAGGTGGCCGCTGGCGCGCCGCACGCGCCGCGGGAGGGTGACTAGGGTGCGGCGCAGCGTCCTCGCGCTGGTCGCCGGCGCGGCGCTTGCCGGCTGCACCGTGGGCCCGGACTACGAGCAGCCCGTCGTCGCGATGCCGGAGCGCTGGCGCATCGAGGGGCAACAGGCGGTCGACATCGCCAACCCGAGGTGGTGGGAGCAGTTCGGCGATCCGGCGCTCGACCGGCTCATCGTCGCCGCGCTGCGCGACAACCAGGACCTGCTGATCGCGGCGGCGCGGGTCGACCAGTTCATCGGCCAGCTGACGGCGACACGCTCGCGCTTCTACCCGCAAATCGGCTACAGCGCGGATGCGAGCAGCAACCGTTCGAGCCGCGTCGGCCAGCCGCCGCTTGCTCCGGGCGCCGACCCCTACTACTCGCTCTACCAGGGGGCGATCAGCGCGGACTGGCAGATCGACCTCTTCGGCCGCGTCCGGCGCCAGAGCGAAGCCGCCCAGGCGCAGGTCTATGCCAGCGAGCAGGGCCGCCGCGGCGTGATCCTCACGCTGGTAACGGGCGTCGCCGCCAGCTACATCGCGCTGCGCGCGCTCGACCGCCAGCTCGAGATCGCGCGCGCCGCCGCGAGCAACTATGGTGATACCCAGCAGATCTTCGAGCTGCGCTACCAGGGCGGCGTCGTCTCGCAAATCGAGCTGCGGCAGGTCGAGTCGCAGTACCAGCAGGCGCTCGCCGCGATTCCGTCCCTCGAGCTGCAGGTTGCCTCGCTGGAGAACCTGCTCTCGGTGCTGCTCGGCCGCAACGCGGGACCCATCCCGCGCGGTCGCACGATCGACGAGCTCGTCGCGCCGGCCATTCCCGGCGGCATGCCCTCGTCGCTGCTCGAGCGGCGGCCCGACGTCCTGCAGGCGGAGCAGGGCCTCGTGGCGGCGAACGCGAACATCGGTGCCGCACGCTCGCTCTACTTTCCCACGCTGTCGCTCACCGGGGTGCTCGGCTCCGTGAGCACCGCGCTCGGGGATTTCCTCACCGGCCCCGCGACCGCGGCCAGCCTCGCCGCAGGCCTGAGCGGGCCGATCTTCACCTTCGGCGGCATCAGCGGCCAGGTGGACACGGCCGAGGCCGCGCAGCGCGAGGCGCTCGCCTTCTACCAGCGCACCATCCTGCAGGCGCTGCGCGAGACGAACGACGCGCTGCTCGGCTCGGTGAAGAAGCGCGAGGAGGCCGAAGCGCAATCCAAGCGCGTCGCCGCGCTGCGCGACTACGCGCGCCTATCGCGGCTGCGCTTCGACAACGGCTACGCGGGATACCTCGAGGTGCTCTACGCCGAGAACGAGCTGTTCGGCGCCGAGCTCACCGCGGTGCGCTCGCAGGCCGAGCGCTTTACGCAGATCGTGAACGTCTACCAGGCGCTGGGCGGCGGCTGGATCGACCAGGCCGGCACCTTCGCGCCGCAGCCCCAACTCAAGGCGCCGCCCAAGTGAATTCAGCCGATTCCGGCGGCGATCGCGAAGCGCGCGGTCTCGGCGGCCCGGGAGAATTCGGGCGCGCGCGGCGGCTTCTCGCCCAGGTCGCGGCGCACGCGCATCAGCCGCGCATCCTCGAAGTGGGGCAGGGTGCGGAAGCCTTCCTGCGCGGCGAAGGCGAGCATCGCCTCATTGTTCGCGAGCACCTCGCCTTCGAGTCGCCGGACGCCGTCGCGCCCCGCGCGCTGCATGAGATCGCGCAGCAGACGCTGCGCGAGGCCGCGGCCCCGCCAGGCGTCGTCCACGGCGATGGCGAAGTCCGCCTCGGCCGGGTCTTCCCGGCGCGCGTAGCGCGCCTCGCCCACCAGCTGGTCGCCATCGAAGGCGCCGAGCGCGACGTGGTCGCGCGGGTCGACTTCCAGCAGCAGGCGCAGCAGGCGCGGCGAGACTTCCTTCACCACATACTGGAAGCGCGCGTGGCGCGAGGCCGGCGAGAGCCGCTCGATGAACGCGCGCAGCGCGTCGGCGTCCTTCAGCCCCATCGGCCGGATCACGACCACGGCCGCTGCTCCCGCAGGGCCGCGCCGATCTGGCTGCGGTGCAGCCCGATGTCGCGCAGCATGTGGTCGCTCAGACGCTCGAGCTCGCGCGCGGCTGCCCCGCGCCGGCGCGCTTCGGCATAGAGGCGCATGGCCTCGCGGGCCTTCTCCCAAGCTGCGGCGAGCATCACCGCGACGATCTCGACGAAGGGGTAGGAAATCCGTTCTGCACCGTTCATGACGCCTCCTGGCTCCAAGTTGGTGCCGCAAGGCTGCGCCCGGCGCGTATTGGCGCGATGTCGGTCTGGAAACAGTTTGTTGCCGCCATGTAAACTTCGCCCATGGCTGCCGAACGCATCCTCATCGTCGACGACGACCGCGACGTGCGCGAGTCCATGGGCGAGTACCTCCAGGGCCATGGCTACGAGGTGGCCCTCGCCGAGAACGGCGAGGCGATGCGCAAGGCGCTGGCGGCTGCCGTTCCCGACGTGGTGCTGCTCGACCTCAAGCTTCCCGGCGAGGACGGCCTCACCCTCGCGCGTTGGCTGCGCGAGCACCATGACCTCGCCATCATCATGGTCACGGCGGCAGGCGAGGTGGTGGACCGGGTGGTCGGGCTGGAGGTGGGCGCCGACGACTACCTCGGCAAGCCCTTCGACCCGCGCGAGTTGCGCGCGCGCTTGAAGAGCGTGCTGCGGCGCACGCGCGGGCCGGCCAAGCCCGCCAAGGCTGCCGCCGGCGGCCGGCGCGTGAAGATCGGCCGCTGCACGCTGGACCTGGACACCCACCAGCTCCTCGACAAGGACGGCGAGGAGCTGCCGCTCACCAGCATGGAGTTCGACTTGCTGCGCGTGTTCGCCGAGCACCCCAACCAGGTGCTCTCGCGTGACCAGCTGCTCACGCATACCCGCAACCGCGAGTGGGAGCCCTTCGACCGCTCGATCGATATTCGCATCGCGCGGTTGCGCAAGAAGATCGAGGCCGACCCCGAAAAGCCCCGCCTCATCAAGACCGTGCGCGGGGCGGGCTACATCTTCATCCCCGGGGACAAGTAGGCTCTTTGTAACGGAATTGTTTCAATCGTAGCCACCGGGTAACAGGCAGGCCCGCCGGGGGCCGCCCCGGCTAGACTGCCGCCCCATGCAGGCACCGAAGGACCTGACCGAGGCCCTGCGCCAGGCGGCGCTCGCCGTCTCCACGGCGGAGGGCGAGCGCGTGCTCGAAGACCTGGTGAGCGCGCTCGCGCGCATCCTCGGCGTCGAATTCGCGCTGATCTCGGTCTACGTGGAGCCGCAGCGCACGCTGCTGCGCACGCTGGCGACCTACTTCGGCGGCCACATCGCGAAGAACGTCGAGTACCCGGTCGCCGGCACGCCCTGCGAGTTCGCCATCGGCCGCGCCTTCGGCTTCTTCCCCACGGGCGTGGCCCAGCAGTTCCCGCACGACGGCCTGCTGCGCGAGCAGCGCGTCGAGGGCTACGCCGCCACCACGCTGCACGACGCGCACGGCGGTCCGATCGGTGCGCTCACCGTGATGTCGCGCGGGCCGATGCGCGATCCCGAGATCGTCGAGGCGATGCTGAAGATCTTCGGCGCGCGCGTCGCCGCCGAGATCGAGCGGCGGCGCTCGGCGCAGAGCTACCGCGCGATCTTCGACAGCGCCGAATCCTGCATCTTCGTGCTCGACCACGACAGCGGGGCGATCGTCGACGCCAACCCCAAGGCCTGCGCGGTGTACGGCTACAGCGCCGAGGAGCTGCGCCGCCTCACCGCCGCGGACCTGAGCTCGGGCGCGGCGCCCTTCACCGCCGCCGAC
>DASTHP010000332.1:0-3401 GCA_035718125.1 Burkholderiales bacterium
AGTACAGCCGCAGCAGGTCTTCGCTCTGCGCGTCGTAGCTCCAGGTGAAGGTGGTCTCGCCCTTGCCGTCGAACTTCCACTGGGTTTCCTCGACCGGGAGGGCGTACTTGAACAGAGCGGCCATGGGCCGGGACTATGCCACCGTTGGCGCCTGGGCGTCGAGCGCTTTCCATGCCGACGCCAGGCGCCGCTCGCGCGCGGAACCCGCGACCCCCATCAGCTCGCGGTCGCGCCGCCAGCGCCGGGCGGGCTCGTCATCGCGCCCTGCCCAGTGGCGCTCGGCCTCCTCGATGAGGCCGTGACCGATGGCAAGCGCGCCCGCGAGGGCGATGTGCGTGGCCGGCGCGAGCGGATCGAGCGCGGCCAGCCGCGCGAGCGCCTGCAGTGCCGCGACCGTCCGCTCGACCCATGCCGCGGGCCAGCCTCGAGCGCGCGCCTCGGCGACGAGGTAAGCGAGCGTCGCCGCGTGCACGTGGACGTCTTCGACCGTGCGAAATGGCTTCACGTACCGCCCGTAGGCATCGCCCGCAAGCACGGCGCCGAGCTCCACGCGCACGTTCTCCAGGCGGATACGGGCATGCGGCACCTCGGGCACGAAACGCGTGGGCGGCATCGGCAGCACCGACAGCCCCTCGATGCCCGAACGCAGCAGCACTGCCTTGAGCGAAGGCCGTTCTTCGGGCGAACCCGCCTCGCGCGCGATGACGATGAACAGGCCGCCATCGGGCCCGAGCGTCGTCCAGCGCTTCTCGCCCGAGATGCGAAAGCCTGCGCCATCCGGGGTCAGCGTGGTGCGGATCGCCTTCGGATGGTTGCCCTCGGTCTCCGTGACGCACAGTGCGGCGAGCACGTCATCGGGCAAGGACGGCAGCAGCGCACGCAGCGCGGCCTGGTAACCCGCTGCAAAGGCCCAGCCGATCCGGTCCGCTTCGCAGCCTCCCGCGACGGCCCTGTCAATCGAAACGCGATGCCGCGCTGCGACGGCGAGCCAGCGTGGCCACCATTCGCCTACCGTCTCGCAGGCATGCGCGCGCGGCAGCACCTGCAGTGCTTGCGCGATGGCGTCGGCGCTCATGCGCTTACGGATTGCATCCGGTCACGCCCGCGTAGAGGGCCTGCAGCTTCGCGAGGTCGGCGTCGAAGTCGCCGCTCGGCTCGAAGAGCGCAAACAGCGTGAGCGACTTGCGCCCGAAATCGAAGGCCGCCGGCAGGATCGGCACCTTCGCGGCGAGCGCGATATTGTAGAAGCCGCTGCGCCAGGGCTTGCCGCGCGAGCGCGTGCCCTCCGGCGCGATGCCGAGCAGCACGCGCTCCTCGCGCGCGATCATTTCCGCGGCGTCCGCCACCGCGCCTTGCGGTGTTTCGCGCACCACCGGCGTGCCGCCCAGCCAGCGCATGAGCCAGCCCAGCGGCGGCTTGAACAGGGTGTGCTTGCCGAGAAAGCGCACGCGCAGCCCGAGCGCGTACACCACCAGGATGCCGACGATGAAATCCCAGTTCGAGGTGTGCGGCGCAACGATGGCGACCAGCTTCGGGCGGTCGGGCAGCTCGCCCGTCACCCGCCAGCCGAAGAGCGCGAGCAGCCCGCGCGCGAGCGCCTTGGACAGCGCGTTGCCGCGTCGCGGCATGCTGGGCGGCAGGTCCGGAAACCGGCTCACGCGGAAATTGTAGGGCGCGCCGCCCGCTCAGCCTACTTCTTCAAGGGCTTGAAGCGGATCCGGTGCGGGCGCGCGGCTTCCTCGCCCAGGCGCTTCTTCTTGTCGGCCTCGTACTCCTGGTAGTTGCCGTCGAAGAATACCCACTGCGATTCGCCTTCCGCGGCGAGGATGTGCGTGGCGATGCGGTCGAGGAACCAGCGATCGTGCGAGATGACGAGAACGCTGCCGGCGAATTCGAGCAGCGCCTCCTCGAGCGCGCGCAAGGTCTCTACGTCCAGGTCGTTGGAAGGCTCATCGAGCAGCAGCACGTTGCCGCCCGACACCAGCATCTTGGCGATGTGCAGCCGCCCGCGCTCGCCGCCGGAGAGCTGCCCCACCTGCTTTTGCTGGTCGGCGCCGCGGAAATTGAAGCGCGCGAGGTAGGAGCGCGCGGGCATGGTGAACTTGCCCACCACGATGTTGTCCTGCCCGCCGGAGATGTCCTCGAACACGCTCTTGTCGGCCTGCAGCGCGTCGCGCGACTGGTCCACGTGCGCGAGCTTCACCGTCTTGCCGATCGTGACCTTGCCGGCGTCGGGCTTCTCCTTGCCGGTGATCATGCGGAAGATGGTGGACTTGCCCGCGCCGTTCGGCCCGATGATCCCTACGATCGCGCCGGGCGGCACCTTGAACGAGAGCTTGTCGATGAGCAAGCGGTCGCCGTAGCCCTTGGAGACGTCCTTGAACTCGATCACCTCGTTGCCCAGGCGTTCGGCGACGGGGATGAAGATCTCCTGCGTTTCGTTTCTCTGCTGGTGCTCGTATTGCGACAGCTCTTCGAAGCGCGCGAGGCGCGCCTTGGATTTCGCCTGCCGGCCCTTGGGGTTCTGGCGTACCCACTCGAGCTCCGCCTTCATGCTCTTGATGCGCGCCTCCTCCTGGCTCTGCTCGACCTCCAGGCGCTTTTCCTTCTGCTCGAGCCACGAGGAGTAGTTGCCTTCCCAGGGAATGCCGCGCCCGCGGTCGAGCTCCAGGATCCAGCCCGCGGCGTTGTCGAGGAAGTAACGGTCGTGCGTCACCGCCACCACCGTGCCGGGAAAGCGCTGCAGGAACTGCTCCAGCCACTCCACGCTCTCGGCGTCGAGATGGTTGGTCGGCTCGTCCAGCAGCAGCAGGTCGGGGTTGGACAGCAGCAGCCGGCATAGCGCGACGCGCCGCTTCTCGCCACCCGAAAGCACTTCGATTCTCTGGTCCCAAGGCGGCAGGCGCAGCGCATCGGCCGCGATCTCGAGCTCCTGGCCGCCGCCGGCCGTGTTGACGATCGCCTCCAGCTTTGCCTGCTCTGCGGCGAGCTTGTCGAAGTCCGCGTCGGGCTCGGCGTAGGCGGCATACACCTCGTCCAGGCGCTTCTTCGCCGCCGCCAGGTCGCCCTGGCTCTCTTCCACCGCCTCGCGCACCGTCTTTTTCGGGTCGAGCACCGGCTCCTGCGGCAGGAATCCGACCTTGATGTTGGGCATGCGCACCACTTCGCCCTCGTAGTTCTGGTCCTCGCCCGCCATGATCTTCAGCAGGCTGGACTTGCCCGAGCCGTTCAGGCCCAGCACGCCGATTTTGGCGCCGGGGAAGAAGTTGAGCGAGATGTTCTTCAGGATCTCGCGCTTCGGGGGCACGATCTTCGCCACCCGGCGCATGGTGTAGACGTATTGGGCCATCTCAGCTCCGCTTCGAATCGTGGCGCAGCGCGCGCCACACCCGCTCGGGCGT
>DASTHP010000333.1:0-5884 GCA_035718125.1 Burkholderiales bacterium
ATCGTCAACGAGCGCATGACGATCCGCTGAAGAATTTGCCAGGCTTCCTCCTTGGACGCACGGCCGGGCCCTCCCGGCCGTTTTTGTTTGCGGCCTCCGTACAATAGGGCCATGCTCGGTGGCCGGAACGTTTACCTGGTCGGCATGATGGGCGCGGGCAAGACCACCGCCGGGCGCCTGATCGCGCGCCGGCTCAAGCGCCCGTTCTACGATTCCGACCAGGAGATCGAGCGGCGCTGTGGCGTGAAGGTGCCGGTGATCTTCGACATCGAGGGCGAGGCCGGCTTCCGCCAGCGCGAGGCCGCGGTGATCGCCGAGCTCGCCGCACTCGAGGATGTGGTGCTGGCCACGGGTGGCGGCGCGGTCCTTGCTGCGGGCAGCCGGCGGTTGCTCGCCGCGCGCGGCACGGTCATCTACCTGCACGCGCAGCCCGAAGCCCTGTACGCGCGCGTGCGGCAGGACAAGAACCGTCCGCTGCTGGCCACTGCCGATCCGCTTGCGCGCTTGCAGGAGCTTTACGCCCAGCGCGATCCCTTGTACCGCGAGATCGCCGACATCGTCTTCGAAACCGGTCCGCAAAGTGTGCAGGGACTCGCGCGGCAGCTGCTGGGTCAGCTGAAGGAAGCGTGGAAACTGTCCGCGTAGCGCTCGGCGAACGCTCGTATCCGATCCACATCGGCGCGGGCACGCTCGATGAGGCGGCACTCTACCGGCCGCACCTGGGCGCCGGGCGCGTGGCGGTGATCAGCAACCCGGTGGTTGCTGCGTTGTACTTGGCGCGCGTCAAGGCGGCACTGGCGCGCGCCGGTGCGGAGCCGGCGGTCGAGGTGCTGGTGGAGGACGGCGAGCAGGCGAAGAGCTGGACTTCGCTCGAGCGCGTGTTCGACGCCTTGCTGGGCGCGCGGCTCGGCCGCGACAGCACGATCGTGGCGCTCGGCGGCGGCGTGGTCGGCGATCTCGCCGGCTTTGCGGCGGCGGTCTACCAGCGCGGGGTACCCGTCCTCCAGGTACCGACGACGCTGCTTGCGCAGGTGGATTCCTCGGTGGGCGGCAAAACGGCCGTCAACCACGCGCGCGGCAAGAACATGATCGGCGCGTTCCACCAGCCCGTCGCGGTGATCGCCGACGTGGCGACCCTCGGCACGCTCCCCGAGCGGGAGCTGCGCGCCGGCATCGCTGAAGTGATCAAGCATGGCTTCGCCCTCGATGCGGAGCTCGTTGCCTGGCTCGAAGCGAACATGGCGCGGCTGCTCGCCCGCGAGGCGGCCGCGCTCACGCATGTGGTGCGGCGCTCCTGCGAGCTGAAGGCGGCCGTGGTGGCGCAGGACGAACGCGAGAGCGGCCGGCGCGCGCTACTCAACCTGGGTCACACCTTCGGCCACGCCATCGAGGCGGGCGCAGGCTACGGCGCCTGGCTGCACGGCGAGGCCGTCGCCGCCGGCATGGTAATGGCGGCGGAGCTTTCGGTACGCGCGGGCGCGCTTGCGCCCACCGACGCCACGCGCGTGCGTGCGCTGCTGGAGCAAGCCGGCCTGCCCGTGAGGGGACCGGCCATGGCGCCCGAGCGCTACCTCGAGCTCATGGCGCTGGACAAGAAGGCGGCCCGCGGACGGATGCGCTTTGTGCTTCTGGAGCGCATCGGGCAAGCGGCCGTGCATGCCGACGTCGACGAGCGCCTGGTGCGCGAGTCGATTGCCGCGGCTTCGCCCGCTGCCCCGGCTGCTGCGGCGCAGTAGCCTCCGGGCTCCCGCAAGCCCTTGTTGCCGCTAGGCTCAGCGAGTATATTTCCCGGTTCGTCCGCCATTTTTGTGCAGAGCGGCGAAGATCTGGAAAATTTGTTCTTGAACAGAGAGTTAACTGTGAGCAGCCACCACTCGCCTGACGCGCAGGGACTGTACGACCCGAGAAACGAGCACGATGCCTGCGGCGTCGGATTCGTGGCGCACATCAAGGGCAAGAAGTCCCACGCCATCATCGAGCAGGGGCTCACGGTACTGCGCAACCTCACCCACCGCGGGGCCGTGGGCTGGGATCCCAAGCTGTCGGATGGCGCCGGGATACTGATCCAGATTCCGGATCGGTTTTTGCGCGAGGAGATGGCCAAGCAGGGCGTGAAGCTGCCGCCCGTGGGCCAATACGGCGTCGGCATGGTGTTCCTGCCGCGCGAGCCGGCCTCGCGTTTCGCCTGTGAGTACGAGATCGAGCGCGCCATCAAGGACGAGGGCCAGCTGCTGCTCGGCTGGCGCGACGTGCCCGTGGATAACGCCGATCTCGCCGAGCCGGCCAAGAACCTCGAGCCGGTGATTCGGCAGGTGTTCGTCGGCCGCGGACCCGGCGTGACCGTGACCGACGCGCTGGAGCGCAAGCTCTACATCATCAGGAAGAGCGCAGGCCACGCCATCCAGGCGCTCAAGCTTGCCCACGGCAAGGAGTTCTACGTGCCGTCGATGTCGGCGCGCACGATGATCTACAAGGGGATGCTGCTCGCCAACCAGGTGGGCGAGTACTACCTCGACCTCAAGGACGCGCGCGTGGAGTCGGCGCTGGCGCTCATCCACCAGCGCTTCTCGACCAACACCTTCCCGTCCTGGGACCTGGCGCACCCCTTCCGCATGATCGCGCACAACGGCGAGATCAACACGGTGCGCGGCAACGTCAACTGGATCCGCGCGCGCCAGGGCGCGATCTCCAGCCCGGTGCTGGGCGAAGACCTCGGCAAGATCTGGCCGCTCATCTACGACGGGCAGTCGGATTCGGCCTCCTTCGACAATGCGCTGGAGCTGCTGGTGATGGGCGGCTATTCGGTGGCGCACGCGATGATGATGATGATCCCCGAGGCGTGGGAGAACCACACGCTGATGGATCCGACGCGGCGCGCGTTCTACGAGTACCACGCGGCGATGATGGAGCCCTGGGACGGGCCGGCGTCGATCGCCTTCACCGACGGGCGCCTGATCGGCGCCACGCTCGACCGTAACGGCCTGCGCCCCTCGCGCTATATCGTCACCGACGACGACCTGGTGATCATGGGTTCGGAATGCGGCTGCCTGCCGGTGCCGGAGGAGCGCATCGTCAAGAAATGGCGCCTGCAGCCCGGCAAGATGTTCCTCGTCGACCTGGAGAAGGGCCGCATCATCGACGACAAGGAGCTGAAGGACACGCTGGCCCACCTGCGTCCGTACGCCGAGTGGATCGAGCGCATCCGCATCAAGCTCGACGAGGTGGAAAGCGACAAGCAGCAGCCCGAGCGCTCGGCGGTGCCGCTGCTCGACCGGCAGCAGGCGTTCGCCTACACGCAGGAGGACGTCAAATTCCTGATGGCGCCGATGGCGCTGAACGGCGAGGAGCCGGTGGGCTCGATGGGCAACGACTCGCCGCTCGCGGTGCTGTCCAGCAAGGACAAGACGCTCTACCACTATTTCAAGCAGCTCTTCGCGCAGGTCACCAACCCGCCCATCGACCCGATTCGCGAGGAGCTGGTCACCTCGCTGGTGTCCTTCATCGGGCCCAAGCCCAACCTCCTGGGCATCGACGAGATGAACCCGCCGCTGCGGCTCGAGGTGAGCCAGCCGGTGCTGGATTTCTACGAGATGGAGAAGGTGCGCCATATCGAGCGCTACACGCAGGGCAAGTTCCAGGCCTGCGAGCTCGACATCACCTACCCGGTGTCCTGGGGCAAGGAGGCGATCGAGGCTCGCCTCGCGTCGCTCGCCGCGCAGGCCGAGGACGCCGTACGCTCGGGTACTTCCATCATCATCATCTCCGACCGCAAGGTGGATCGCGAGCGCGTGGCGATTCCCGCGCTGCTCGCGCTCTCGGCGATCCACCAGCACCTGGTGGCGAAAGGCCTGCGCACCTCCACGGGCCTGGTGGTGGAAACCGGCTCGGCGCGCGAGGTGCATCACTTCGCGCTGCTCGGGGGCTACGGCGCGGAAGCGGTGCATCCCTACCTCGCGCTGGAGACGCTGCTCGACCAGGCTGCGCAGGGCAAGCTCGGCGCCGAGATCGACGGCAGGAAGGCGATCAAGAATTTCGTCAAGGCGGTCGGCAAGGGGCTGAAGAAGGTGATGTCCAAGATGGGCATCTCGACCTACATGTCCTACACCGGCGCGCAGATCTTCGAGGCAGTCGGGCTGTCGCGCGTGCTGGTGGACAAGTACTTCCGCGGCACCACCTCGAACGTCGGCGGCATCGACGTGTTCGAAGTGGCCGAAGAGGCGATGCGCATCCACCGCGCGGCGTTCGACGAGCGCGACCCGGTGCTGAAGGGCGCGCTCGACGCCGGCGGCGAATACGCCTGGCGCGTGCGCGGCGAGGAGCACATGTGGACGCCGGACGCGATCGCCAAGCTGCAGCACTCGACGCGGCAGAATTCCTACGCGACCTACCAGGAATACGCGGCGCTGGTCAACGACCAGTCCAAGCGCCACATGACCTTCCGCGGCCTGTTCGAGTTTCGCCTGGACAAGGTGAAGCCCGTGCTGCTCGAGGAGGTCGAGCCGGCCGCCGAGATCGTCAAGCGCTTCGCTACCGGGGCCATGTCGCATGGTTCGATTTCGATCGAGGCCCACACCTCCCTCGCGGTGGCGATGAACCGCATCGGCGGCAAGTCCAACACCGGCGAGGGCGGGGAGGACCGCAATCGCTACGCGCCCGTCAAGGCGGGCGAATCGCTGCAGTCGCGGCTCGGCAAGCAGCGCGTGGCCAAGGACATCGAGCTGCGCGAGGGCGACGTGCTCAAGTCGAAGATCAAGCAGGTGGCCTCGGGGCGCTTCGGCGTCACCGCCGAGTACCTGGCCAGCGCCGAGCAGATCCAGATCAAGATGGCGCAGGGCGCCAAGCCCGGCGAAGGCGGGCAGCTGCCGGGACGCAAGGTGTCCGAGTACATCGCGGAGCTGCGCTACTCGACCCCCGGCGTGGAGCTGATCAGCCCCCCGCCGCACCACGACATCTACTCGATCGAGGACCTGGCGCAACTGATCCACGATCTCAAGAACGCCAACCCCGAGGCCTCGATCTCGGTGAAGCTGGTCTCCGAGGTCGGCGTCGGCACGGTGGCGGCGGGCGTGTCCAAGGCCAAATCCGACCATGTGACCATCTCCGGCTACGACGGCGGCACCGGCGCCTCGCCCTGGGGTTCGATCAAGCACGCCGGCACGCCCTGGGAGCTGGGTCTCGCGGAAACCCAGCAGACGCTGGTGCTCAACCGGCTGCGCGGCAGGATCGCGGTCCAGGTCGACGGACAGATCAAGACGGGCCGGGACGTGGTGATCGGCGCCATGCTGGGCGCCGACGAGTTCGGTTTTGCCACCGCGCCGCTGGTGGTGCAGGGCTGCATCATGATGCGCAAGTGCCACCTCAACACCTGCCCGGTGGGCGTGGCGACGCAGGACCCGGTGCTGCGGCGCAAGTTCTCCGGCAAGCCCGAGTACGTGGTGAACTACTTCTTCTTCGTCGCCGAGGAAGCGCGCGAGCTGATGGCGAGCCTCGGCGTGCGCAAGTTCGACGACCTGATCGGCCGCACGGATCTGCTCGACATGCGCAAGGGCGTCGAGCACTGGAAGGCGAAGGGCCTGGATTTCTCGCGCGTTTTCCGCATGCCGGCGATGCCCGCGGAAGTGGCCCGCTTCCACAGCGAAGCGCAGGACCACGGGCTTGCCAAGGCGCTGGACAACCGCTTGATCGAGCTGGCGCGGCCGGCGCTCGAGCACGGCGAGAAGGTCGCCATCGACATGCCGATCCGCAACATCAACCGCACGGTCGGCACGCTGCTGTCGCACGAGATTGCCAAGCGCTACGGGCACGAGGGACTGCCGGCGGACACGATCCACGCGCGCTTCGCCGGCTCGGCGGGCCAGAGCTTCGGCGCGTTCCTCGCGCGCGG
>DASTHP010000334.1:0-3044 GCA_035718125.1 Burkholderiales bacterium
GCTGGCACCTCGACGGCCAGGCGCTGGTGGCGGCGCTGCTGCACGACGTGATGGAGGACACCTCCGTCACCAAGGCCGAGATCTCCGACACCTTCGGCAAGCCGGTGGCCGAGCTGGTCGACGGCCTCTCCAAGCTCGGCAAGATCGAGTTCCAGTCCGCCGAGGACGCGCAGGCCGAGAACTTCCGGAAGATGCTGCTGGCGATGGCGCGCGACGTGCGCGTCATCCTCATCAAGCTGGCCGACCGGCTGCACAACATGCGCACGCTCGATGCCGTGTCGAGCGCCAAGCGGAAGCGCGTGGCGCGCGAGACGATGGAGATTTACGCGCCGATCGCCAACCGGCTGGGGCTCAACACCCTGTACCACGAGCTGCAGGAGCTCGCCTTCTCCCATCTCTACCCCCTGCGCTACCGCGTGCTCGCCAAGGCCACCAAGGCCGCGCGCGGCAACCGGCGCGAGGTGGTCGGCAAGATCGAGGCCGGCATCAAGGCGAAGCTCGCGGAAGCGGGCATCGCGGCCACCGTGTTCGGCCGCGAGAAGCACCTGTTCTCCATCTACCGCAAGATGACCGAGAAGCACCTGTCCTTCTCGGAGGTGCACGACATCTACGGCTTTCGCGTCATCGTCAAGGACGTGCCGACCTGCTACCTCGCGCTCGGCGTGCTGCACGGCCTGTACAAGCCGGTGCCGGGCAAGTTCAAGGACTACATCGCCATCCCGAAGGGCAATGGCTACCAGTCGCTGCATACGGCGCTGATCGGTCCCTACGGCGTGCCGGTGGAGGTGCAGGTCCGCACCGAGCAGATGCACCGCCTTGCCGAGGCCGGCGTCGCCTCGCACTGGATGTACAAGGACGACGAGGCGTCCCTCTCCGACCTGCAGAAGAAGACCCACCAGTGGCTGCAGTCGCTGCTGGAGATCCAGAACCAGTCGCGCGACCCGCACGAGTTCCTCGAGCACGTGAAGGTGGACCTGTTCCCCGACGAGGTCTACGTGTTCACGCCCAAAGGCAGGATCCTGTCGCTGCCGCGCGGCGCCACCGCGGTGGACTTCGCCTACCTGGTGCACACCGACATCGGCAACCGCTGCGTCGCCGCGAAGGTCAACGGCGAGCTGGTACCCCTGCGCACGGAGCTGAGGAACGGCGACCGCGTCGAGATCATCACCGCGAGCCACGCCAAGCCCAATCCGGCCTGGCTGCAGTACGTGCGCACCGGCAAGGCGCGCGCCAACATCCGGCATTTCCTCAAGACCATGCAGTACGACGAGTCGGCCGCGCTCGGCGAGCGCCTGCTCGAGCAGGCGCTCAAGGCGCAGGGCTCGGCGCTCGCGGAGATCGACGACGCGAACTGGGAGCGCGTGGTGCGCGAGACGGTGGGCCACACCAAGCGCGAGCTGCTGGCCGACATCGGGCTGGGCAAGCAGTTGCCGGCGGTGGTGGCGCGCCGGCTGCTCAAGCGCGCGGAGGGCGCGCCGGAGGCCAAAGGCAAGCCCGCGCAGGTGGTGATCCGCGGCACCGAAGGCATGGCCATGCAGCTGGCGAGCTGCTGCCGGCCGATTCCGGGCGACGCCATCGTCGGCTCGATGAAGAAGGGCCAGGGGCTGGTGGTGCACAACGCCGAGTGCCGGCAGATCGAGCGCTCGCGCCGCAACGAGCCCGAGCAGTGGATCGACGTCGAATGGGATCCGGCGGGCAGCCGGCTGTACCAGACCGCGATCAAGGTGATGGTGGCCAACCGGCGCGGCGTGCTGGCGAAGGTCGCCTCCGAGATCGCCGAGGCCGGCTCCAACATCGACTCGATCAGCATGGACGAGGACCGCGCGGTCTTCACCACCATGCTTTTCGTGCTGGAAGTGCAGAACCGCCAGCATCTGGCGCGCGTGATGCGCGCGCTCAGGCGCTTGGGGGACGTGCAGAAAATTGCGCGCGTGCGCGAGTAGCGCGATGCATCGCGGCCGCTACGACGCGCTGATGGAGGTGGTGCGCAGCCGCATGACGGTGCGCGCCTTCGACCCGTCCCAGGCCGTGCCGCGCGAGCACTACGAGCTGATCCTGGAAGCCGCGCGCCACAGCCCCTCGGGGGCCAACGCGCAGCCCTGGCATTTCATCGTCGTCACCGAGCAGGGCCTGAAGGACCGGATCATGGAGTACTTCCGCGACGAGCAGGTGGCGCGCGCGAAGCTGAAGATGAAGTTTCCGACACCGGATTACCGCGGCCTCGCCACGGCACCGGGCTTCATCGTCGTGGCGAGCGACTTTCGCTGGGTGCGCGCCTTCCCGGTGCTCAACGACGGCTCGGCGCTCGACGCCATGTACAAGGAGAACGCCGAGCGCATCCTGCTGCAGAGCGTGGCCGCCGCGACCATGTCGGCGCACCTCGCCGCCGCGGCACTGGGCTACAACGTCTGGTGGGTCACCGCGATCGGCCAGGAAAAGGCGCAGGCGGCGATGAAGCCGCTCCTCGGCATCCCGCAGGAGCTCTCGGTCCTGGACATCATGTGCTTCGGCAAGCCGGTCAAGCCCGCCTACAAGCGCTGGAAGAAGAGCCTCGAGGAGATCGTCAGCTGGAACCGCTTCGATCCTGCCCACTTCATGACCGAGGCGCAGATCGACGAATGGATCGCAACCACGCGCCACAAGGTCATGTACAAGGACGAGAAGAACGTCGACTGAGGGCGCGCTTGCAGGCGCGCCGTCTAGCGCACGCTATCGGCGAGCTCCGTGAAGTGCGCGGAGAGCTTCGCGATGCCTTCCGGCACGCGGTACTTGTGCGGCGTGTAGCCGGGCAGCATCGAGCGCAGCCGCATGCCGACGGGAAACGTGGCGACCTGCAGCCGCTGCCGCGGCGTGATGCGGCAACGCTCGCCGTGGCGCGCCGCGTCCACCTTCGACATGAGCAGCGCGCACTCGTCCTGGAAGCGCAGCATGTGCCCCTGCGCGAACCAGCACATGCGCACGCGGTAGAGGTAGTCGCCGTAGAGGTGCCGGTAGACGTCGAAGGCGACGTTGCGGTGCTCGATCTCCTCGAGCATGTGCCACTT
>DASTHP010000335.1:0-7136 GCA_035718125.1 Burkholderiales bacterium
GCAGCATGGTGAAATCCTCTCCTGCCTCTAACGCACGAAAGCGCATTCCGTGGACGCGAGTATAATGCCGCTTTGCGTGAAAGGCTGATCATGCGCGTCATCCAGAAGGCGCTGACCTTCGACGATGTCCTCCTCCTTCCCGCGCACTCCCGCGTCCTGCCGCGCGAAGTTTCCCTCAAGACCCGCCTCACCCGAAAGCTCGAACTGAATATCCCGCTCGTGTCCGCCGCCATGGACACGGTCACCGAGGCGCGCCTGGCGATCGCGCTCGCGCAGGAGGGCGGGCTGGGCATCATCCACAAGAATCTGCCGCCCGAAGTCCAGGCGGCCGAGGTCGCCAAGGTGAAGCGCTTCGAGTCGGGCGTGCTGCGCGACCCGATGACGGTCACGCCGGAGATGACGGTGCGCGACGTGATGGCGCTGCAGAAGCAGCACAAGATCTCCGGCTTTCCCGTGGTCAAGGCGGGCAAGGTGGTCGGCATCGTCACCAACCGCGACCTGCGCTTCGAGACCCGGCTCGACCAGCCGGTGAAGAACATCATGACGCCGCAGAAGGACCTGATCAGCGTGCGCGAGGGCGCCACGCGCGAGCAGGCCAAGGAGCTGATGCACAAGCATCGGCTGGAACGCGTGCTGGTGGTGGACGCGGAATGGCGCTTGCAGGGGCTGGTGACGGTCAAGGACATCATGAAGGAAACCGAGCACCCGAACGCCTGCAAGGACGCCCAGGGCAAGTTGCGCGTGGGCGCCGCGGTCGGCGTCGGCGAGGGCACAGAGGAGCGCGTCGCCGCCCTGGTGGAGGCCGGCGCGGATGTGCTGGTGGTGGACACGGCGCACGGTCACGCGCAGGGCGTGCTCGACCGCGTGCAGTGGATCAAGAAGAAGTACCCGCAGGCGCAGGTCGTCGGCGGCAACGTCGGCACCGCCGATGGCGCGAAAGCACTGGTGGACCACGGCGCGGACGGCGTCAAGGTGGGCATCGGCCCGGGCTCGATCTGTACCACGCGCATCGTCGCTGGCGTCGGGGTTCCCCAGATCACTGCGATCCAGAGCGTCGCAGAGGCGCTGGCCAGGGCCGACGTGCCCTTGATTGCGGACGGCGGCGTGCGCTATTCGGGCGATGTCGCCAAGGCGCTGGGCGCCGGCGCGCACGCCGTCATGCTCGGGTCGCTGTTCGCCGGGACCGACGAGTCGCCCGGCGAGCTCGAGCTCTACCAGGGCCGCTCCTACAAGGCGTACCGCGGCATGGGCTCGCTCGGTGCGATGCAGAAGGGCGCCGCCGACCGCTATTTCCAGGACTCCGAGATGAACGTGGACAAGCTGGTGCCCGAGGGCGTGGAAGGCCGCGTGCCCTACAAGGGCAGCGTGGTCTGGGTGATCCAGCAGCTCATCGGCGGCGTGCGCGCGAGCATGGGCTACACCGGCAGCGCCACCGTCGACGACCTGCGCACCAAGGCGCGGTTCGTGGAGATCACCGCCGCGGGCATGCGCGAATCGCACGTGCACGACGTGCAGATCGTCAAGGAAGCCCCCAACTATCGCGCCGAGTGAGATCGGGATGCACGACAAGATCCTGATCCTCGACTTCGGGGCGCAATACACGCAGCTGATCGCCCGCCGGGTGCGCGAGGCGAAGGTCTACTGCGAGATCCATCCCTGCGACGTGCCCGACGCCTTCGTGCGCGAGTACGCTCCCAAAGGCGTGATCCTTTCCGGCAGCCACATGTCGGCCTACGAGGAATCCACGGCGAGGGCGCCCAAGGCGGTATTCGACCTGGGCGTGCCGGTCCTCGGCATCTGCTACGGCATGCAGACCATGGCGCAGCAGCTCGGCGGCAAGGTGGCGGCCGGCAAGGTGCGCGAGTTCGGCTACGCCGAGGTGCGCGCGCGCGGCCACACGAGCCTGCTCGAGGGCATCGAGGACAGCCGCAATGCCGAGGGCCATGGCCTGCTCAAGGTGTGGATGAGCCACGGCGACAAGGTGGTCGAGATGCCGCCCGGCTTCAAGCTCATGGCATCCACCGAGGCCTGCCCGATCGCCGGCATGGCCGACGAGGCGCGGCGCTTCTACGGCGTGCAGTTCCATCCGGAGGTGACGCATACCCGGCAGGGCAAGAAGCTGCTGCAGCGCTTCGTGCACGAGATCTGCGGCTGCGCCGGCGACTGGAACATGCCCGATTACGTCAGCGAAGCGGTGGCAAGGATCCGCGAACAGGTGGGCGCGGACGAAGTGATCCTCGGCCTGTCGGGCGGCGTGGATTCGTCGGTGGCCGCGGCGCTGATCCACAAGGCGATCGGCGAGCGGCTCACCTGCGTGTTCGTGGATACGGGGCTGCTGCGCCTGAACGAAGCGGCACAGGTCATGGATACCTTCGCGCGGCACATGCGCGTCAAGGTCATTCACGTTGACGCCGCCGCAGATTTCTATGCGGCGCTCGCCGGCGTGGCGGACCCGGAGGAAAAGCGCAAGATCATCGGCAGGCACTTCGTCGAGGTGTTCCAGCGGGAAGCGGCGAAGATCAGGAACGCGAAATGGCTGGCGCAGGGCACCATCTACCCGGATGTCATCGAATCGGCCGGGGCGAAGACCAAGAAGGCCACCACCATCAAGTCGCACCACAACGTGGGCGGCCTGCCGGAGACGCTGCACCTGAAGCTCCTCGAGCCGCTGCGCGAGCTTTTCAAGGACGAGGTGAGGGAGCTGGGCCTCGCGCTCGGCCTGCCGCGGGAGATGGTGTTCCGGCACCCGTTCCCCGGCCCCGGCCTCGGCGTGCGCATTCTCGGCGAAGTGAAGAAGGAGTACGCCGACCTGCTGCGCCGCGCCGACGACATCTTCATCCAGGAGCTGCGCGCCGCAGGCTGGTATGACAAGACCGCGCAGGCCTTTGCGGTCTTCCTGCCGGTGAAGGCAGTCGGTGTGATGGGCGACGGGCGCACCTACGAATACATCGTGGCGCTGCGCGCCGTGCAGACCACTGATTTCATGACGGCGGACTGGGCGCCGCTGCCGCACGAGCTCCTGGCGAAGGTGTCCAGCCGCATCATCAACGAGGTGCGCGGCATCAACCGCGTGACCTACGACATCTCCTCCAAGCCACCCGCCACCATCGAGTGGGAGTGATCGCCAGCGGCTACTTGGTGGCGTCCTTGATCTTGTCTCCAGCTTCCTTCAATGCGTCGCCCGTGTCCTTCGCCGCCTTGTCGACAGCTTCGCCGGCGCGCTCTGCCGGGCCTTTCTTCTCGCAGGCCGACAGGCCGGCCACGGCGAAAGCCAGGAGCAATGCCGCTGCAAGCGCGGAAATCGTTCTCATGATGTGTTCTCCAGCCGACCAAGGTCCACCCGACCGCTCACCATTGAGCGGATCGGCCACGCAACCGTCGCCGTTGCACGTGAGGGGGATGCTGCCGGAATAGGCTGCGTCTGTTTGTTCGGTGGCGTACGTTGCGTCATCCCGACGAGGTATTGCAGTCCTGCGGGCGGCCCGTCTCCATGCCGCGCTTGGGGGCCGCCTCCGCACGCAGTCGCCGCGGATCGATTATCCTTGCCCCGGCGCCTGCTTGGGCGCGCCGGCGCACATGACGACCCGACATCTCGACCTCGGCTGCGGCCGGACGCCCCGCAACCCGTTCCAGCGCGAAGAGGTGTACGCCATCGATCTGGCACTGCCCGAGGGCATCGACACGGCGCGATTTGCCACAGCCAACCTCAGCCTGGAGCCGATTCCGCACCCGCACGCGTTCTTCGACTCGGTGTCGGCCTACGATTTCCTGGAGCATGTGCCGCGCGTGCTGCCGTCGGCCGACGGCCGGACGACCTTGCTCCCGTTCATCCGCCTGATGAACGAGATCTGGCGGGTGCTGGTACCCGGCGGGCGCTTTTACGCGGTGACGCCTGCGGTGCCCAGCCTCGAGGCCTTCAGCGACCCGACGCACGTGAATTACCTGACGGCGCACACGCACGACTATTTCTGCGGCGAAGCGCCCCTCGGTCGGATGTACGGCTTTGTCGGCCGCTTCGACCTGCGGCGATCCGAGCGCGCGCTCCTGCCGGAGGATTTCGTCCCGGACGCGCGGCTGACGTGGATCCGCGCCGTGAAGAAGGCGATTCGCGCCGCGCGCGGGCGCCTGACGCACATCGTCTGGGACCTGGTTGCGGTCAAATCCGGGCCATCCGGGAGCGGCGTGCGATGAGCGGCTGGCCCGATGCGCTGCGGCGCGCCCGTCGCGCATTCAAGGCGCGCCTGCCGTACGTGCGGCAGCGCGAGTACCGGCTGTTGCGTGCCCGCCATGACGCGCTGATCGATGCGCTGCTCGCGCGCCCGCGGCGCGCCGTCGAGGCCCGTAGCCGCGCCGTGAAGCCGATCGCAGGGACATTGAGCGGGGATATCTGCCTGTTCGCCACGCACGCTGCCTCGCCAGCGTTGAAGCCCCATGTCCTTCACCATGCACGATGCCTTGCCGAGGCTGGCGTCGCAGTCGTGCTCATGGTGAACGCCGACGACGACGCCAGCGATGTCGCGCTCGACGCGCAGGTGCTCGACCGGCTGGCCGGCGCCTACGTGAGGGAAAATGTCGGTTTCGACTTCGGTGCCTGGGGGCACGGCTGGGCGCTGGGGGGAGGGCTGCCGAGCGCAACGCACCTGCTGCTTGTCAATGACAGCATCATCGGCCCGCTCGATCGAGAGAAATTCGCGACGCTGCTTGGCCGGATTCGCGGCGCGTCCGCCGACGTCGTCGGGCTGACCGAGAACTGCGTGCCGCATCCGCACCTGCAGAGCTTCTTTCTCGCCTTCGGTCCGCGCGCGCTCGCCGCGCCGGTGCTGCGCGCGGTGTTCGACGGCATGCACGCGCTGCCGACCAAGGAACTGGTGATCGACGCGTATGAAACGTCGCTCACGCGCCAACTGGTCGCGGCCGGGCTGACGGCGGCCGCGCTGTTTCCGCCGCTGTATGGCGATCCACTCAGCGCGGACGATACCTTGCTGCGCTGGCGCGAGCTCCTCGATGCCGGTTTTCCGTTCGTCAAGGCGAGCCTGCTGCGCGCGGGGCCGCAAGCGGCGCGCGTCCGGGCCTGTGTCCCCGAGGCGCTCCTACCGCCAGGCGAGGCGGCATGAGCGCCGTTGTCCGGCCCACCATCGGCCTCGGCGGCTTGATCGGTCAACGCGGCTCGCCCGTAGTGGACTGGCTGATGGTCGCCGCGCTGGCCGGGTACGTGGTGCTGTTCCTGGCCGTGCGCAGGGCAACCAACGCCTGTTTCTTCGTGCTGGTACTGCTCGCGCTGTTCCACCTTGCACGATACCGAGCTGCATTTGCCGCCGCGTGGCGCCTGGACGGCAGCCGGATGCTCGTTGCAGCGTTCGGGTCGGTGTTCGCCGCGGCAGCGCTTGCCAAGCTGCTGCGCGGGGAGTTCGACCACATCGACCTCGATGGACCGTCGCGCTTCCTGTTCGCCGGGTTGTTGCTGCTCTTCCTTACCGTCAAGCGGGCACGGTTCGTCCGCATCTTCGGTGCCGCACTGCCGCTGGCCTTGCTCGCCGCGCTGGTGGCGGTGATGCTGCATACCGACACGGCAAACCGATGGCAGGGGCGCTTCGCGACCTCGTTCGTCGACCCGAACACCCTTGGCAGCTACGCGGTCATCCTGACCTTCCTCACGCTGCTCACCGCGGCATCCCCTGGCGACACATCGCCATGGCGACGCGGATGGCCGTGGCTGGGGACGGCGGCGGGGCTGCTGTTGTCGATGTTTGCCGCATCGCGCGGCGCCTGGCTGGCGATGCTGCCGCTCGCCGCCCTCTGGCTGTACTTCCGCAGCCGGCAGGGAGTTCCCCGCCTTGCCTGGCAAGGACTGGTGGTGCTCGCAGTGGTCGCGCTCATCGCCACCGTGGTGCCGGACGTCGCATTGCGCGGAATCGGCAGCGGCGAGGAGATCAGGGGCTGGGTCGAAGGCACGAATACCGCAAGCGCGGCGGGGCATCGCCTCAGTCTCTGGAAGCTCGGCCTGGAGCTGTTTGCCGCAAGCCCCCTGGTGGGCTATGGCTGGTCCGGGATGGCGGCGCAGTTCTCCCGGCCGGAGTTTGCCGCGGCGGCGTCCCCGGATATCGTGCACATCTTCGTCTACGGCGGCCCGCACAATGACCTGCTGGCGATGGCGCTGGGCCACGGCGTGCTCGGCATCGCCGCCTTCGTGGCGCTGCTGTTTGCGCCTGCGGCTTTTTTCTGGCGCCGGCGAACGAAGGCAACCGGCGATGCGCGGCTGGCCTGCGAGCTCGGCGTGTGCCTGACCGCTGGCGTCTTCGTCTGCGGCCTGACCAACGAAATGCTGTCGCTGAAATATCTCGCCTCCTTCTACGGGCTGACAGTGGCCGGTCTCGCCGCGCAGGTCCTGGCAAGCGAGCGAACCGCCGCCGGCACCGCATAACCCGGAAAGGTCCGCCTGCCGCCATGGCCGTCTTCGACTATTCGATCACCTTTGCCTGCTACAACCAGGTGGCTTATACGCGCGCTTGCGTCGAGAGCATGGTGCGGCACGGCGTCGACCTCGGCCGTGTCGTCGCCGTGGACAACGGGTCGAGCGACGCGACCCGCGAGTACCTGTCGTCGCTGCCGCTCGGTGGCCGCATCCTCAACAAGGTCAACCTGGGCTGCGGGGTCGCGTGGAACCAGGGTGCACTGGCGCAGCAGGCCGCGTGGACCATCGTGATGAACAACGACGTGCTCGTATCGCCGCAGTGGATCGAAGGCCTGCTCGGGGCCGCCCAATCGCATGGCCTCAAGATCGTCTCGCCAGCCCTGATCGAGGGGCCGGACGACTACCCGGTCGACACGTTTCTCGCGGATGCGGCTGGGAAGATGCAGGGCGCGCTGCGACCGGAGGTGCCGCACGCGGTCTGCGTGGCGATCCACGAATCGGTGTGGATGGACATCGGCTATTTCGCGTCGATTCCCAAGCTGTGGGGCTACGAGGACACGTTGTTCTTCCATGCCGCGCGCAAGGCCGCCATCGCCTCGGGCATGACCGGGGCTTCGTGGCTGCACCACTTCGGCTCGATCACGCTGTCGGCGATGAAGCGCGAGCGAGGGCTGTCCAACAAGCAGGGCCTTTCCGACCGCCGCAGCTATCGGCTGCTCCAGGA
>DASTHP010000336.1:0-3605 GCA_035718125.1 Burkholderiales bacterium
GCGGGGCGGCGCTAGGCGAGCCGCGCGCGGATCTGCGCGGCGTACTCTTCGAGTCGCTCGCGCGGCGGGTTCTTGACCGGCCAGACGAGCTGCATGCCGTCCGCGTCGTGGCGCGGCAGCACATGCAGGTGGAAGTGGAACACCGTCTGCCCGGCCGGCTGGCCGTTCGCCTGGTAGATGGAAAGGCCTGGCGGGTCGAAGGCGGCGCGGATCGCGCGCGCCACCCTGGCCGCTGCCCGGAACACGGCGGCCGCCTGCGCGTCCTGCAAGCCGTAGACATTCTCGACGTGCGCCTTGCAGGCGACGAGCACGTGGCCGGGATTCACCTGGCCGATGTCCATGAAGGCAAGCGTATCGGCGTCCTCGTGCACGACGGTCGCCGGAATCTGCCGCGCCACGATCCTGCAGAACACGCAGTCGCTCATGTCTCGTCTCCCACCGGCTGGTAGCCGCGACAGGGTACCTGAACCAGGGCGCGGTCTTCCAGCCGCAGCGCGGTGAGGCTGCCGCCCCAGACGCAACCCGAATCGAGCGCCGCGAGGCGCGGCGTGATCCTGAGTCCGAGCGCGGACCAGTGCCCGCAGATGAGCAGCGGCTCCGCGCCGCTGCGCAGCTCGAACCAGGGCTGGTAACCCGGGGGCGCCTCGGCGCCCTTGGCGCGCAATTCCATTTCGCCTGCGGCGTTGCAGAAGCGCAGGCGCGTCATCGCATTGACGATCACGCGCAGCCGGTCCCAGCCCGCCAGGTCGTCGCTCCAGGACGCGGGCGTGCCGCCGTACAGGTGGGCGAGGAACTCCCGGTAGCGCGGCGCGCGCAGCGCGCCTTCCACCTCGCGCGCGAGCGTGAGCGCCCGCCCGACGCTCCACTGCGGCAGCAGGCCCGCGTGCACCAGCACGTAGCCGTCCTGCGCGTGCATCATCGGGCGCATGCGCAGCCAATCGAGCAGCTGCGGCGCGTCCGGGGCCGCGAGCAGCGCATCCAGCGTGTCGTCCTTGCGCTTGCGCGCGTGCCCGTGCGCGACGCACAGCAGGTGCAGGTCGTGGTTGCCCAGGACCACGAGCGCCCGCTCGCCGAGGCTGCGCACGTAGCGCAGCACTTCCAGCGACGCGGGCCCGCGGTTCACCAGGTCGCCGACGAACCACAGGCGATCGCGCGCGGCATCGAAGCCGGCGCGTGCGAGCAGCTCGCGCAGCTCGTCGTGGCAGCCCTGCACGTCGCCGACCGCGTACGTCGCCATGCGCGGCGAGTCTACAGCGCCGCGTCGAGCTTGCGGTACTGGATCGCCTCGGCGACGTGCGCGGCGCCGATGCGCTCGCCTGCGGCGAGGTCGGCGATCGTGCGCGCCACGCGCAGCACGCGGTGGTAGGCGCGCGCCGAGAGCGCGAGCCGCGCGATCGCCTGCCGCGCCAGCGCCTCGGCTTCGGCCGCGATCGCGCAATGCGCGTCGATCTCCTGCGTGCCGAGGAGCGCGTTCGGCTTGCCCTGCCGCCCAAGCTGGCGCGCACGCGCGGCAGCGACGCGCGCGCGCACGGTTGCGGAGGGCTCGCCGGCGGCAGCGGCCAGCAGCTCTTCCTCGCGCGGCGTGGGCGCCTCGATCTTGATGTCGATGCGATCGGCCAGCGGCCCGGAGATGCGCGCGCGGTAGCGCGCGATGGCATCCGGCGCGCAGCGGCAACGTCCCGACGGATGCCCGAGGTAGCCGCAGGGGCAGGGGTTCATGGCGGCGAGCAGCTGGAAGCGCGCCGGAAAGCGCGCCTGCCGTGTGCCGCGCGCGAGCGCGATGGCGCCGGTCTCGAGCGGCTCGCGCAGCGCCTCGAGCACGGCGCGGCCGAACTCCGGCAGCTCGTCCATGAACAGCACGCCGTGGTGCGCGAGCGAGATCTCGCCCGGGCGCGGCGGGCTGCCGCCGCCCACCAGCGCGATGCGCGAGGCCGTGTGGTGTGGCGCGCGCAACGGACGCTCGCCCCAGCGCGCCGCGTCGAACCCCGCGCTCGTTGCCGAGTGGATCGCCGCGCTCTCGAGCGCCTCGTCCTCGCTCATCGGCGCGAGGATTCCCGGAAAGCGCACGGCGAGCATCGACTTGCCGGTGCCCGGCGGACCGATGAGCAGCAGACTGTGGCCGCCCGCGGCGGCCACCTCGAGCGCGCGCTTGGCGGCGGCCTGGCCTTTCACGTCGCGGAAGTCCGCGTAGCAGGGCACCGCGTGGGCGGCGCCATTGCGGTGCGGCGCGATCGCCGTGCTGCCCGTGAGGTGCGCGCAGACCTCCAGCAGGCTTGACGCCGGCAGCACGGTGGCGCGCGCGGCGAGCGCCGCCTGCACGGCGTTCCCTGCCGGCAGGACGAAGCCGCGCCCGGCGCGGCCCGAGCCGAGCGCCATCGCGAGCGCGCCGCGCACCGGCCGCAGCTCGCCCGTGAGCGAGAGCTCTCCCGCGAACTCCAGGCCCGCGAGCGCGGCGCTCTTCAACTGTCCGCTCGCGGCGAGGATGCCGAGCGCGATCGGCAGGTCGAAGCGCGCGGAATCCTTCGGCAGGTCGGCGGGCGCCAGATTGACGGTGATACGGCTCGACGGGAACTCGAAGCGCGCGTGGTGCAGGGCGGCGCGCACGCGGTCCTTGGCCTCACGCACCTCGGCCTCGGGCAGGCCGACGATGTGGAACGCGGGCAAGCCGGGCCCAAGGTGCACTTCCACGCTCACCTCGGGCGCCTCGATGCCGGCGAGCGCGCGGCTCGCCACCGTTGCCAGCGCCATCACCACCTCCCTGGCGCGAACAACGCGGCGGGCGCCGCGCAGGTTTACCGGCGCTGCTCGAGCTCTGCGAGCCTTGCTTCGAGATCGGCGAGCTTTGCCTGCGCGCGCTCCAGGAGACGCCGCTGCACGTCGAAGTCCTCGCGCAGCACCACGTCGAACCGGTCGAAGAACGCGCCCAGCAACGCGCGCAGGTTCTTCTCCAGGTCGGCGGCGGGTGAGTTGCGCGCGGCTTCGCCCAGGCGCTCGCCAAGTTCGTCGAGCAGTCGTCTATCGATCATCGGCCGCAGCCTAGGCGCTCCATCGTGCCGCGTGAAGAGAAAGGTCCGCACCAAGCGTAAGCATGTCTGCCAGAAGGCGCACCAGTATGGTGCGCTGCATTGCAGCATAGTACTGTAGTTGTCCGCAAGTACATATCAATAAAGGAATTTTTATCTGGCACGGCAGATGCTATGGAGAGTAAGCGTCTTGTCATCCGTCACCCAATTGGAGATCACGATCATGCGTAAGACCATCATCGCCGCCGCAGTCAGCGCCGCAGCCGCCCTGCCGGGCCTCGCCCACGCGCAGGCCGCGGCGTCATCGCCGCACACGCTCACCGGCAACATGGCGATTGTCAGCGACTACAGGTTCCGCGGCATCTCTCAGTCCTTCGACCACCCCGCCATCCAGGGCGGCATCGACTATTCGCACGCGAGCGGCTTCTACCTCGGCAACTGGAACTCGAGCGTCAGCGGCCAGAGCTACTCGCATGGCGCCGGCATCGAGATGGACTTTTACGGCGGCTTCAAGAAGGCCTTCGGCGACTTCGGCGTCGACGTCGGCCTGCTGCAGTACTACTACCCCGGCGCCAAGGCGGC
>DASTHP010000337.1:0-15217 GCA_035718125.1 Burkholderiales bacterium
CCGTCCGGACAACGTGATGCTGTGCCTTTCCGCCCTCGGTTCGGTGCTGGACGACATGGGCTACCCGGTGCATGTGGGCGACGCCGAATCGGCCGCGCATGGCGCCTACGCGCAGATGCACGCCAAGGACGCGCAGCGCAAAAAGCGCGCGGCGTAAAATCGGGGTCAGACCCCCAAGGGCAGGAAGAACCGGGGTCTGACCCCATGGACACCCTAACGCACGCCCTCTCCGGCGCGCTGCTCGGGCGCGCGACGGCACCGAAGGACGCGCCGCCCCGCTCGATCCCGCGGCGCGTGGCGGCCGGCTTCTTCGCCGCGGCCGCGCCGGATCTGGACTTCGTGCTGGCGTTCGTTTCGCCGCTGCTCTACCTCGAGCAGCACCGCGGGCCGACGCACTCCTTGGTCCTGCTGCCGCTCTGGGCGCTGGTGCTCGCGTGGGCGCTGGCGAAGATCCTGCGCGAGCCACGCGGCTGGCGCGCGCTCTATGGTGTGACGGCGCTCGCGCTGGCCGCGCACATCGCCGGCGACTGGATCACCAGCTTCGGCACGATGGTCTTCGCGCCGCTGTCCTACGAGCGCTACGCCCTGGGCAGCACCTTCATCATCGATCTGTGGTTCAGCGGCATCATCCTCGCGGGGCTCGCCGCGTCGCTCTTCTGGCGCGCCACGCGCCTGCCCGCCGTGGCGGCCAGCTTGGTGCTGGCCGGCTACGTCGGCTTGCAGGCCGTGATGAAGGAGCGCGCGCTCGACTACGCGCGCGACTATGCGCGCGCGCAGGGCTTGGCCAACGTCGAGTTCACCGCCTATCCGCGCGCGGTGTCGCCGTTCAACTGGACTGTCTATGCGAGCGACGAGCTGTCGCACCGCTACGCGCACGTGAACCTCGTGCGCACGGAGCCGCTGGCGCCCGCGCACGACTTCGTCGGGCGCATGAACGCGGCATTCCAGCCGCGCGCGCTCGCGCAGTGGGAAATGCGTCCGCGCTACGGCGCCAGTGCCGAGGAGCAGGCGCTCGCGCGCGCGGCGTGGCAGTCGCCGGCGCTCGGCTTCATGCGCTGGTTCGCCGAGAAGCCCGCCTTCGACGGGCTCGGCAAGGGCTCGACCTGCGTCTGGTTCGTCGACCTGCGCTTCATCAATCCGGGGCGCGAGTGGGTGCCGTTCCAGTACGGCGCCTGCCGCGAAACCGAATCGGCACCCTGGCGCGCCTACGAGCGCGCGGCGGACGGCGGACGCGTGGCGCTGCACTGAGCGTGCGCCGCACGCCGCGTTCTGCACACAATTTCACGCTGGCGTAGCCGAGCGCCCGCCCTGCGCCGATAGGCGGCGGAGCAGCCGTCCCGCGTCGGTGGTAGCTTATCCGGCGGTCCGAACATGAGCACGCCGCGCCTCGCGCTTCTGCTGGTCGTCGCCCTGCTGCACCCGCTGGGGGACGCCCTCGGCCAGTCCCAGACGCGCAGCCCGGCGGCGGCAGGCAATTGCACGAGCCTGGGCGGAGCGGGGGCGAACTGGACCAACCCGGGCAACGCGTTCTCCAGCAACAATGCGCGCGCGACCGCGAGCGTGGACGGCACGACGACCGATCCGCTGCAGTGCCTGAACTACGGCTTCACCATTCCGCTTACGGCAACCATCGTCGGCGTCGAGGTGTCGGTGGAGCGGCGCTCGAGCAGCACCAACAATGGCGGCAGCCGCGACGCTTCGCTGTTCCTGGTGAAGGCCGGCGCGCAAGCGGGCAGCAACGGTGCGACGGCGACGATCTACACGACGGCGGACCTGGTCGAGGTGCATGGCGGTCCGGCCAATCTGTGGGGCACGACCTGGACGCCGGCCGAAGTCAATGCCGCCAATTTCGGCGCCCGCTTTACCGCCACCAAGCCGAGCACGGCGGGCGCCGCGCACACCGTTTCGGTCGATTACATCTCCATCACGGTCCACTACACCAGCAACCCGCCCCCGGCGCCGAGCTTGCTCTCGCCCGCCGACGGCGCGAGCGTCGGCACCGCCACGCCTTCGTTCGACTGGACGGACGTCGTGGATCCGGACGGTGACGCCGTCACCTACCAGATCCAGGCGGACAACGGCGGCTGCGGCTTTGCGTCCCCCGAGATCGACCAGTCGGGACTGGCCACCTCCGACTTCACCGCGGGCGCCGCGCTGGCGAACGGCACCTATTGCTGGCGGGCGCGCGCGACCGATGCGACCGGCGCCGTCGGGCCCTGGAGCGCGACGCGCAACGTGATCGTCAATGCGCCCGTCACGGTCTCCCAGACTCGCAGTCCGGGGGCGGCGGGCAACTGCACGAGCCTGGGCGGGGCGGGGGCGAACTGGACCAACCCGGGCAACGCCTTCTCCAGCAATAACGCTTATGCGACAGCGAACGTGGATGGCACGACGACCGATCCGCTGCGGTGCCTGAACTACGGCTTCACCATACCGCTGACGGCGGTGATCACCGGGATCGAGGTGTCGGTGGAACGGCGCTCGAACCGCACCACGAACGGCGGCAGCCGCGATGCGTCGCTGTTCCTGGTGAAGGCGGGGGTGCAGGCAGGCAACAACGGCGCGACGGCGACAATTTACACGACGGCCGACGTGGTGGAAGCGCACGGCGGGCCGGCCAATCTGTGGGGCACGACCTGGACGCCGGCGGAGATCAACGCCGCGAACTTCGGCGCCGTCTTCACGGCTACCAAGCCGAGCGCTGCCGGCGCCGCGCACACCATTTCGGTGGACCACATCTCCATCACCGTCCACTACTACATACCGGCTGTGCCCCCGGGCAGCTTTAACGCGTTCGAGACCGCGACGCCGGCGCTCGCCATCAACGGGGTGGTGCGCACCCGTGTCGCAGGTGCCGCGTTCAGCCTCGACGTGGTTGCGATCCAGGGTGGTGCCCAGATGGGCTCCTTCACCGACGCGGTGCGGGTCGAGCTGCTTGGCAACACCGCGCTCGGCGTCGCGCTGGACGCCAACAATTGCCCGACGACGTCGACCACGCTGCAGACCGTGTCGCCCAACCCGACGATCACGGGCGGGCGCGCGACGGTTGCGTTCGCTGCCGTGGCGGACGCCTGGCGCGACGTGCGCGTGCGCATCGGCTGGCCGGCCGTCGCGCCGACCGTCATCAGCTGCTCCACCGACAACTTCGCCATCCGGCCCAACGTCTTCGCCAGCTTCGCGCTGAGCGACACCGACTGGCAGACGGCGGGAACCACGCGCGTGCTCAACAGCGTGGCCTTCGCCGCGGTGACGCACAAGGCGGGGCGGCCGCTCTCCGTGCGTGCGAGCGCCCTCAACGGCGCCGGCGCGCCGGCGGTGACGCCGAACTATGCGGGCACGCCGACCGTCGCGCTGTCGGCTTGCGCCGGCGCTGCCTGCACAGCGGGCTTCGGAACGCTGACACTCGGCGCGGCATTCGCGGCCGGCCAGCTGGTGACGGACGTGGCGAGCTATGACGAGGTGGGCGCATTCCGCGTGCAGCTCGTCGACTCCGACTTCGCCACCGTGGATGCGGGGGACGGATCGACCGCCGTGGAGCGCGAGATCCGGTCCGCCGCTATCGACGTCGGCCGGTTCGTTCCGGATCATTTCACGGTTGCGCTCAATACGCCGCAGTTCGGCACGGCCTGCGGGTCGTTCAGCTACCAGGGACAGTCGTTCACCTACACGACTGCGCCGGTGGCCACGGTCACCGCGCGCAGCTTTTCAGGAAGCGCAACCACCCTCTATGCGGGCAGCTGGTGGCGCATCACCAACGCGAGCCTCCCCGGCACGCAGGCGACGCGCTACAGCGCCGCAGGCGGCGTCGGGCTGGACGTCGCGGCGCTGCCGAACGAGAGCGCGGACCCGGTGATCGCGGCGAGCGGCGCGGGTGTCGGCACGCTGACCTTCAGCTCTGTGGGCGGCATCGCTTTCCAGCGCGTGGCGCCGGTCGCGCCGTTCGATGCGGAGATCGCGCTGTCCATCAGCGTGATCGACGCGGACAGCGTCGCCTACGCCGGTAATCCAGCCAAGTTCGGCGACGCCTCGGCGGGCAATGGCATCGCTTTCAGCTCCGGCAAGACGATGCGCTTCGGCAGGCTAAGGCTGACGAACAGCAGCGGCCCGGTGAACGTGGGACAGACTGTGCCACTGGAGACGCAGTACTGGAACGGCACGGGCTTCGTGCGCAACACCGACGATTCGTGCACGACGCTCAACCGCGAGCACGTCGCGCTCTCCAGCTACACGCTGGGCCTGAATGCCTGCGAGACGGCAGCGCTGCCGGCGTCGATCGCGTTCAGCAGCGGGCAGGCGAACCTGCCCATCGCCGCCGCGGGCACGGGCAACTCCGGCACCGTTCTGCTGACGCCGATCCTCGGCTCGGTCGGCGCACAGCTGTACTGTCCGGCGAAAGGGGGCGTGGAGGCTGGGGTGAGCAGCGCGAGCCGCGCCTACCTGCAAGGCCGCTGGACCGGCGCCAGTTGGGACGAGAATCCGTCGGCGCGCGCTTCCTTCGGCGTCTACGGCCAGGCGCGCAACTTCATCTACTACCGGGAGAACTACTAGGAGGAAGCCCCCGGCCCGTGCGCGCGAACGCGCCTGGGCCGGTGGATGCTGCGGGAACGTGCTAGAACTTGTAGCGTACGCCGAGCGACGTAAGGGTCACGGCGTCAGCGCTGGTTTCGAATTGTTCCCACTCCACTTGCATGCTCCAGTTCCTGTTGAAATTAAAGCGCGCGCCAACACCGTAGAACAGATCGGTGGAGCTGTCGTCATAGCTACTCACGCAGACCGCCCCGGAGCAGCCGGTGTCCCACATCCACAGACCGACCTTGCCCAGTAGGGAGAAACTCTCGTTCAACGGCAGGGTTCCCGTGCCGGCTAACGTAAGTGCCGTGACGCTGAGGTCGGCGCTGCCCCCCGGACCGGTGACGCTCGCCTTGCCCGCATCGAGGTAGCCGACTTCCGCACCCCAGTGCTTGTTGAACTGGAAGCCGCCGAAAATCTTGAAACCCGTATCATCGCCATCTACGCCGAACCCGGTACCAGCAGTGTCGACATCGATATTGCTGATGCCGTAGGAGCCACCGATGTACCAGCCGGCGTCCGACTGCTGCGCGATGGCGGGCGCGCTGATTGCCAACAAGGCTGCCGGCAAAGCGATTGCAAACGCTGTCTTCATGCGATTCATGCGACTCTCCATTGGTGAGTTGTCCATTGATTGCCCTGCACCCCCCCCAATTTCGGCAATCCCTATCCGGGTCGGATTGTATCCACGACGCCGCGCGGGTTATGTGCCCTAGCGCACAGAGCCCGTTCCTCCTCTGGATATAGGAGTGAAACGCAAGTCAGCGCTTCGCGCGCGCGGTGGCAGCGAAACGCTCAGCGAGTTGCGGCCGCGCAGAGTTCGGCCGCTACGCGCAGCCGCGCGACCCAGGTTTCTGCGGCAACAACGTCCCGCGCTAGAACTTGTAGCGCACGCCCACGGACATCATGTTGAAGCCGCTGTCCTCGACGTCCACGGCCTCATACTCCAGCGTGATTCCCCAGTTCCTGTTCAAGTTGTAGCGTGCCCCGATGCCGTAGAGCAGATCGGTCCCGCTGTCGTCCGCGGCGCCGGCGCCCAAGCCGGAGATGGAGACGCTGGCCTTTGCATCCCACGTGGCAAGTCCGACCTTGCCGAACAATGCGAACTGTTCGTTGAGCGGCAGAGTGCCAACGGCAGCAAAAGTGATTGCCGTAACGGAAATGTCGCCCGTGAAGGAACCAACTCCCAGCGAGGGGATGCTGCCCCCAAAGGTGGCCTTGCCGCCGTCCACGTAGCCGACCTCAGCGCCCAGGTGCTTGTTGAACTGGAAGCCGCCGTAGATCTTGAAGCCCGTATCGCTGTCGTCCAGCGTCGGGCTCGTGATGCCGGTCATGTCCACGTCGATCGTTGTCTGGCCGTAAGCGGCGCCGACATACCAGCCTGCGTCCGACTGCCCCTGCGCGTACACAGGCGCGCTCAATGCCAGCATCGCTGCCGGCACAGCCGCCGCGAGTAGTGTCTTGGTTCGGTTCATACGAGTCTCCTTGAAATTGTCCCCCCCTGCGGGGCAGTAAGTTACTCCTAAGGCGAGCCGCGGTATTGATGCCGGTCAAGGCACAATGCTGTCAGTCCGCCCCACGATGAATCCTAGGCTCCGGGCGAAGGCTTGTCCTTCCCCGAAATTGGGGAGGCGAAGATGTCAGCGCCGGGTGCGGGCCGACGCGAGGAAGCGCTCGGCGAGCTGCGGCTGGGCCGCGTAGGCGTCGAGCAGGCCCTGCAGTTTTTCCAATGCGTCCAGCCGCTCGGTCGGCGCAGGGTGGGTCTTGAACATCAGCGCGAGGCCCGAGTCCTGCGGGTTCATCGCCTGCAGCGTCTGCAGCACCGAAGGCAGGCCGTAGGTGTCGTAGCCGCCGCGCGCGGCGATCGCCACGCCGAGGCGGTCGGCTTCCAGCTCATCGCCCTTGTCCAGGCCGCGTGTGAACACCTCGGAGCCCAAAGCAATCAGCTTCTCGCGGTTGGCGCCGCTGCGGTTGGCCAGCGCCTGCGACATCGCTTCGCCGGCAAGCGCCGTCTGGGCGCCCTTCTGGATCGCCTTGAGGTGGTGCCTGCGCAGCACGTGCGCGATCTCGTGCGCGAGCACGCCGGCGAGCTCGGCTTCGCTGCGCATGCGCTCGAGCATGCCGCGCGTGATGAAGACATGGCCGCCCGGCGTGGCAAAGGCGTTGAGCTGCGGCGCTTCCAGCACGCCGAACTGCCAGGGCAGGTCCGGGCGCTCGGTCTGCGAGGCAAGCCAGCGGCCGACGTGGTTGACGTAGCGCTGCACGCTGTCGTTCGCCATCAGCGGCGCCGCGCCGAGCAGGCGCGCGGCCACGTCGCGGCCGATGTCGATCTCTTCCTGCTCGCCGATCTCGGTGGTGGCCTTGACGACATTCTTCGCCGTATCCACCAGCTTGTTGATGTCGAGGTTGCGAAGGTTGAACTGCGCCTGCACGCCCGCCGCGGCGAGGGCGAGGCCGACGAAGAGCGCGGCGCGCTGCATCGCAGCACTCACGGGTAGCTCACCTGCTGCGCGCGCAGCGGGCCGCGCTCGGCAAATGCGGCGGCGGCATCCTTGCTCGCCGAGTAGCGCTCGAGCTTCTTCAGCTCGGCCGTATTGGGCTTGGCGTTCGTGAGCTGCTCGGCATCGAGCCCGCGCACGCCGGTGGTGACCTGGGTGCCGCTGGTGCCGGTGCGCGCGACGTTGAGCGCCTGCGCGATGCCGCTGTCGCCCTGCCTTGCGGCGCCCGTGCCCTCGTAGCGCAGCACGAGCATGCGCACCCAACCCTCGGTACCGCCTGCGGCCTTGACGCGCGTCCAGCCGCCCTGCCTTTCCAGTGCGTCCACTTTCGCGTTCTCGGCGAGCTGACCGGCGCTGGCCGCATCGGTGGCGGGCGCCTGCTTGAGCTCGGTGGCGCGGATCACGGTCGCCGGCTCGGCGCGGCACGGCGCGGGCGCGAGCAGCGGGACGGCGAGCAGAAGGGCGGCGCAGGTGCGCACGGGGAGCGAGGCGAGTGTCTTCACGGTCTCATGACTTCCTGCGTGGCTCGAAGAGTTCCACCGGCTGCGCGCGCCCCTTGGCCTGGAAGGTGCCACATGATACGAAATCGAAGGCGCCGTGGCAGCGCTCCATGGTCTCGCGCGAAACCAGGATCCGGCGCCCCGCCTCCTTGGTGAGGCCCTCGATGCGGCTGGCGAGGTTCACCGTGTCGCCGATCGAGGTGTATTCGCGGCGCTTCTCCGAGCCGATCAGGCCCACTACGGCGGGACCGGAATGAATGCCGATGCCGACGTCGAAATCGCGCCCCAGCTCGCCGAGCTCCGCCTTGAAGGCGAGAAGCGTATCGGCCATGTCGAGCGCGCAGGCTACGGCGTTGCGCGCGTGGTCGGGGTCGTCGAGCGGGGCCCCCCAGAAGGCCATGATGGCGTCGCCGATGAACTTGTCCAGCGACCCGCCGTGCCGGAAGATGACATCCACTTGGCGGGTGAAATAGCGGTTGAGAATCTCCACCACCTCGTGCGGCGCGCGCGATTCCGAGAGCGTGGTGAAGCCGCGGATGTCGGAGAAGAGCAGCGTTACGTCGCGGGCCTGCCCCGCGCCCACCAGCCCGCCGCGCTCCATGAGCTGCCGGACCACGTGCGGGTTGACGAAGCGCGAGAACATGGCGATCGCCTCCTCGCGCGCGCGGCGCTCCTTGAGGTAGGCGGCGGTTGCGGCGGCGAAGTAGAACAGCCATGCGGCACCGAGCGGCGCGAGCATGGGCAGGAGGAACAAGCGTCCCGCGAGGAACCAGCTTGCCGCGAGCAGGAGCGCGCTGGCGGCGCCGAGCCCGATCGCGACGCGGTTCGCGCTGCGGTTGCGCGCGAAGGCGGCATAGAGGAGCGCAAGGAGGGCGAGCGCGGTCGCGAAGGGCAGCCACGCGGGCGCGGCGCGCATCGCGCGGCCGTTCTTCAGGTTCTCGATCGCGGTGGCAAGGATCTCGATGCCCGGCTGCGTGCCGGAGAGCGGCGTCACGCGCAGATCGCCCAGGCCGGGCGCGGCCGCGCCGATCACCACGATCTTGCCCTTGAATTCGTCCGGCGGGCGCACCCGCTGCGCGCGCCCGAAATCCTCGTAGAGATCGCTGAAGGACGCGGCCGGGAGCCCGCGGACCTTGCCGCGCCAGGCCAGGCGCAGGTCGGGCGCGTCCGGCACGGGAAAGCCGAGGTCGAGGGCGACACGCGCCGCCAGCGACGGCACATCCCAGCCGCGCACCGTGGTGCGCAGCGCATAGCGCCGGCCGACGTGGTCGTCGTCCTCGAGAAAGTTGATGGTGCCGCCGCGCCAGAGCTCCTGCGGCAGCGCCATCGGCGGCACGAGCGCGATGCGCGCCTGGATGTCGGCATCCGGCCGGCGCACCAGGCCGACGAGCGGCGCCAGCTCCGCCGCCGCGGCGCCGCTTGCGTGATCGCGCGCATCCAGCATCAGCAGCGGAAAGTAGAGGCGCTCGCGGTGCGGCAGCGCGGCTTCCGCGAAGGCCTGGTCGCTTTGCGGGCGGAAGCGGTCCGGCTCCGAGAACATGATGTCGAAGACCACCGCGCGCGGCTGCTGCGGCATGAGGCCGCGCAGCAACTCGGCATAGACCTCGCGCGGCCAAGGGAAGCGCCCCGCCTCGGGCTGCATCGCGGCGAGGCTCTTCTCGTCGATGTCCACCAGCACCACCTCGGGATCCGGCGCGAGGCGCGCGGCGTGCCAGCGCGTGAAAGCGTCGAGCAACCGTCCCTCGAGCGGCTCGAGCGCGTGCGCGAAGAAGATCTCGAGCGCGGCGACGGCGATCGCGGCGGCGGCGAAGCTGGCGAGCAGCCGCCTCACAGCTTGAGGCGCCGCCAGATCTCGGTGGAGAGCGCCGCCTGGTTGAGCGTGTAGAAGTGCAGGCCCGGCACGCCCGCGGCGAGCAGCTTCGCGCACAGCGCGGTGACCACGTCCAGGCCGAAGGCGCGGATCGACGCGGCATCATCGCGATAGCCTTCGAGCTTCAGGCGGATCCAGCGCGGGATCTCGGCGCCGCTGGCATCGGAGAAGCGCGCGAGCTGCGAGAAGTTGCCGATCGGCATGATGCCGGGGACGATCGGCAGCGACAGGCCCGCCGCGCGGCACTCGTCGACGAAGCGGAAATAGGCGTCGGCGTTGTAGAAGTACTGGGTGATGGCGGAGTCGGCGCCGGCATCGACCTTCTTCTTGAAGTTCTTCACTTCGTCGTCGGCGCTGCGCGTCTGCGGGTGGAATTCGGGGTAGCAGGCCACGTCGATGTGGAACCAGTCGCCAGTGGTCCTGCGGATGAAGGCGACCAGCTCGCTCGCGTAGCGGAACTCGCCGGAGGCGGCAAGGCCCGAGGGCAGGTCGCCGCGCAGCGCGACCAGATGCCGGATGCCGTTCGCCTTGTAGCGCTCCAGCTGCTCGGCGATGTCCTGCCGGGTGGCGGCGACGCAGGAAATGTGCGGCGCGGCGTCGTGTCCCGCTTCGCGGATCTCGAGCACGGTCTCGAGCGTGCCTTCGCGCGTCGAGCCGCCCGCGCCGTAGGTGCAGGAGAAAAAGCGCGGCTTGAGCCGGGCCAGCGCCTGCCACGTGGCGCGCAGCTTCTCCTTGCCCTCGGGCGTCTTCGGCGGGAAGAACTCGAAGCTGTTATCGGCCATTGAGGTAGGGCTTCAGCGCCGCGAACACGGCGCGGTTGGCCGTTGCCTCCATCCCCGCTTCGGCGGCCATGCGTGCCACCGCGCCGGAGAGCCACGGCGCTTCGAGCTTGCCGCCCGCTTCCAGATCCGCCGCCATCGAGGCGCGCATCTCGGGCGGGAAGCCCTCGGCTTGCGCGAGGGTTTTCTCCACGAGGTCATCCGCCAGCCGGATGCCGCGCCGGCGGCCCACGGCCCAGGTCTCGCGCATCACCGTCTCCAGCAGCCAGCGCAGGTCGGGGTCGGTGCGCACCACGCCGATGGTCTTGCGCGACACCGCGGTGGTCGCCGACACCGCGACCAGCAGCACGAACTTCTCCCAGAGCACGCGCTCGATGTCCTCGGCCAGCTCGCATTCGATCTTCGCGCCCTGGCATGCCGCGTGAAAGGCCTGGGCAGCGCTGCGCTGCGCAGGCACCACGGGCCCGAAGCGCAGGCGCGCGATGGTGCCGGTATGCAGGATCACCCCCGGTTCGGCAATGCGGCCGGCGATGTAGGCGGCGCCGCCCATGACGCGCTCCTTGCCGAGGATCGCGCCGATGCGCGCGACCGACTCCACGCCGTTCTGGAAGGGGATGACGCAGCCGCCCCTCTCCACGACGGGGCGCAGTTGCGTCGCGCTGTCTTCCGTGTCCCAGAGCTTGACCGCGAACAGCGCGATGTCGGCCGGGCCGGCGTCGGCCGCGCGGCCTACCGCCTTCACCTTCAGGCTCGCGTCGCCCAGCGGGCTCTTCACCGTGAGGCCCTTGGCTTGCAGCGCTTCGAGGTGCCGGCCACGCGCAATGAAGGTGACGTCGTGGCCGGCCTGCAGCAGGCGCCCGCCGAAATAGCCGCCCACCCCGCCGGCCCCCATCACCGCGATGCGCATGGCTTCAATCCTTCCTGATCTCGACCCGGATGCGGTTCTCGCCCAGCAGTACCGAGGACAGCGCCCAGGAGATGATGCTGTAGACGATCGCGCCGAAGAATCCGGACCAGAAGCCTGTCACCGTGAACCCCTGCAGCCAGGAGCCCACCATCCAGAACAGCAGCCCGTTGATGACGAAGATGAACAAGCCGAGCGTGAGGAGCGTGACCGGCAGGGTGAGCAGGATGAGCACCGGCCGGATGAACGCGTTCACCAGCCCGAGCACCACCGCCGCGATCATGGCGGTGGTGAAGTCGGCCACCTCGATCCCGGGCAGCACATAGGCCACCGTCAGCAGCGCCAGCGAATTGATCATCCAGAGAACGACCAGTCTAGCGATGGAGGGCATCGGAGGCGATTTGGGGTCAGGGCGGAAAATTGGGGTCAGGGCCGAATTTTCCTTGCGAGAGAAAATTCGGCCCTGACCCCAATTTTCCCATGACCCCGATTTTCAATAGCGGTAGTGATCGCTCTTGTACGGCCCCTGCTTCGCGACGCCGATGTATCTCGCCTGCTCCTCGGTCAGCTCCGTGAGCTGCGCGTTGAGCTTCTTCAGCTGCAGGCGCGCCACCTTCTCGTCGAGGTGCTTGGGCAGGGTGTAGACCCCCACCGGGTACTTCGCCGTGTTGGTGAAGAGCTCGATCTGCGCGATGGTCTGGTTGGCAAACGACGAGCTCATCACGTAGGAGGGGTGCCCCGTGCCGCAGCCGAGGTTCACCAGGCGCCCCTTGGCGAGCAGGATGATGCGCTTGCCGTCCGGAAAGATCACGTGGTCCACCTGCGGCTTGATCTCCTCCCACTTGCATTGGGCAAGCGAGGCGACGTCGATCTCGTTGTCGAAGTGGCCGATGTTGCAGACGATGGCCTGGTCCTTCATCTTCTTCATGTGCTCGAACGTGATGACGTGGTAGTTCCCCGTCGCCGTCACGAAGATGTCGGCCTTGTCCGCCGCCCACTCCATGGTCACCACGCGGTAGCCTTCCATCGCCGCCTGCAGCGCGCAGATCGGGTCGACCTCGGTCACCCACACCTGCGCGGAAAGCGCGCGCAGCGCCTGCGCCGAGCCCTTGCCGACGTCGCCGTAGCCGGCCACCACCGCGACCTTGCCTGCGACCATCACGTCGGTCGCGCGCTTGATGCCGTCCACCAGCGACTCGCGGCAGCCGTAGAGGTTGTCGAACTTGGACTTGGTCACCGAGTCGTTGACGTTGATCGCGGGAAACAGCAGGCGCTTCTCCTTCGCCATCTCGTAGAGCCGGTGCACGCCCGTGGTGGTTTCCTCGGTCACGCCGCGGATCTCCTTGCCGACCCGGCTGTACCAGCCCGGCTGCGCGGCGAGCCGCTTCTTGATGGCCTTGAACAGCGAGACTTCCTCCTCGCTCTTCGGGTTGGCGATCACGGAGGCGTCCTTCTCCGCCCGCTGCCCGAGGTGCACGAGCAGCGTCGCGTCGCCGCCGTCGTCGAGGATCATGTTCGGGCCCCTCATTTGCGTCTCGGCGCCGAACTCGAAGATGCGGTGGGTGAACTCCCAGTACTCGTCCAGCGACTCGCCCTTGTAGGCAAAGACCGGCGTGCCCGCCGCCGCAATCGCCGCCGCGGCGTGGTCCTGCGTGGAGAAGATGTTGCACGAGGCCCAGCGCACCTCCGCCCCCAGCGCCTTCAGCGTCTCGATCAGCACCGCGGTCTGGATGGTCATGTGCAGTGACCCGGTGATCCGTGCGCCCTTGAGGGGCTTTCTCGCGGCGTATTCCTCGCGGATCGCCATCAGCGCCGGCATCTCGGATTCGGCGATGGCGATCTCCTTGCGGCCCCAGTCGGCGAGCTTGAGGTCGGCGACGTGGTACTCGGCGGTCTTGGCGTTCATCACGGCAGCATTCATGGTTCCGGTCTCCAGAAAACAAAAAGCGCTCGCACCGTTTCCAGTGCGAGCGCCGTTGAATTTAGCTGAGCCTGACCCCCTCGGAAGCTCGTCGGGGACGCAACGCTCCTCAGCGGGCCGGATTATCGCGCAGGCGGCGCGTGGCGCGCAAGCCGTCCGCAGGTCGAGACACCGGGACGTCGGGATAGATGGGCCAGTGCGAAAGCCGGTAAATTGCGGCCATGGCGAGTACCCCGGCCTCGGTCTACGCGACCGTGGTCTTCCTGAGGATCCCCGAGTTCGCGCGCCGGCCCGCGACCGAGCAGACGCGGCTGCGCGCCCAGCTGGAATCGGCGCTCGCGGTGGCGATCGCCGACATGAGCGAAGCGGGCCGCATCGTCCTCGACGCCGCCGACGGCATCGTCCTCGCCGTGCTCGGCGACCCGCGCGCGGCGCTGCGCGTCACCGAGCGCACGCTGGCGGCGGGGGCGGCGGGCCTGCCGCTGGGTGCCGGCGTCACGCATGGAGCCGTGCGCCCCGCCGGGGAGAACGGCGGTGGGCTCCTGGGTGACGGCATTGCGGTCGCAGCCGGCATCTCCGCCCTCGCCGGTCCCTCGAAGATCCTCCTGACGAAGGAATTCCGCGACGCCCTCGCGGATGCCGCCCCGGGCGCGGAAGCGTCCCTGGTCAAGGCCGGCACGCACACCGACGCGAGCCTGCGCGCGCACCAGCTTTTCCACCGCGACCCGCGCGCGGCGCGAGCGCGCGGCAGGCGCTATGCGCTCGCGGGCGCGTTTCTCGTTCTCGCTTTGGTCGGCGCGGGCGTTGGCTACCGCGTATCGCTGGAAGGCGCGCAGGGGTTTGCCGACCGGGTGTCGGCCACGCTGCGCGCGGGCGCGCACGCGCTGGCGCAGCGCCTGGGACGCTGATGGCGGCGAAGACCCCCAAGCGCATCGGGCGCTACAAGATCCTCGGCGAGCTTGGCCGTGGCGCGATGGGCGTGGTCTACAAGGCCGAGGACCCGGCACTGGACCGCGTAGTGGCGCTCAAGACCATCTCGCTCGCCGCGGCCGACGGGCGCAAGGACTACGAAAAGCGCTTCATGCTGGAGGCCAAGGCAGCGGGCAAGCTCACGCACCCCAACATCGTCACCATCTTCGACTTCGGCGAGGAGGACGACCTCGCCTACATGGCGATGGAGCTGCTGGAGGGCACCGAGCTGCGCGCGCGCATGCGCGAGGGCACGATCCCCGCGGCGGAGTCGGTGGACATCGCGCTGCAGGTCGCCGAGGGCCTCGCCTTCGCGCACGAGCACGGCATCGTCCACCGCGACGTGAAGCCCGGCAACATCATGCTGCTGGAGCGCGGGCCGGTGAAGATCATGGATTTCGGCATTGCGCGCATGCGCCACGCCGACCACAAGACCAGTGCCGGCATGGTGCTCGGCACGCCGCGCTACATGTCGCCCGAGCAGATCACCGGCCAGCCGGTGGATCAGCGCTCGGACATCTTTTCGCTCGGCGTCGTGCTGCACGAGATGCTGACCGGCGGGTCGCTGTTCGCCGGGCAGGACGTGGACCAGATCGCGCACAACGTGAACTACCTCGAGCACGCGCCGCCCTCGCGCAGCAATCGCGAGGTCCCGCAGATGCTCGACTTCGTCGTGGCGCGCGCGCTGAAGAAGGACCCCGCGGTGCGCTACCAGGACGCCTACGAGATGTGCGCCGACCTGCGCGATGCGCTCGCCGAGCTGAAGGGCCGCGCCCCGGCGCGTGCCAGCGATGAAACCGAGCGCACGCAGACCCTGAAGATGGAGGCCGGCGCCAAGGAAGCGCCGCTTGCGCCGGCGGCGAGCCAGATCGTGGCGGACACCCGGCTGCCGCTGTCGCGGCAGTTCGACTCTGCGGCGGCGCTCGAGCGCCTGGAGAAGCCCTCGCGCAACGACCGCAAACGGCTCGCGCATGCGCCGCGCCCCGTGGGGCTGCCCAGGCGGATCTGGAGCGATGCCTTGCCACGCAGGCTGTTTGCGGCGGCGGTGGTCGCCGGGTGCCTGGGCGCGCTCGCGGCGTTCGCCTAGGAAATCCCGGCACAGGCTTCGCGTGCGCCTCAAGGACAAGACCGCGATCGTCGTCGGCGCCGGCCAGAGCCCGGGCGAGGGCATCGGCAACGGCCGCGCGACGGTGCTGCGCTTCGCCGC